>CAJBVG010000284.1 GCA_903958995.1 uncultured bacterium
ACTGAAGTATTCTACCTTTCTGATCCTAACACAGATTCAATATTATACATTAGTCCAGCATTCGAAGAAGTTTGGGGTATTTCAGCTCAATTATTGTATGATCGTATGCCAGCTTTCGTAGAAAGTATTGTGCCAGAACACAGAGCTGGTGTAATTCAAATGCTAGAACAACAAAAGTTAGGTGTACACACTGATATTGAATATAAAATTCTACGTCCAGATGGTACAAACCGTTGGATTCGAGACCGATCTTTCCCAATTTATGATGATAATAATGCGATGATTAGGATATCCGGTATTGCAGAGGATATTACTAAATTTAAAATAAAAGAGGAGGAGTTAAGGAGCAGTGAAGAGCATTATCGTTCATTAATTGAAAGCTCCGATGCAATCATCTTTATGTTTGATCGTGATTTACGAATAACTTTTGTGAATCAAATAACATTGACTCGATTTAATACTTCTTATGAGGAGATGATTGGCAAAAAGATTGATGATTTTATTGCTCCTGAAGATGTCAAAAAATATTTTGGTACACTAGAACATGTTTTCCAAAAGAATACTCCAATAGTTATTGAAACTGATTTAAACATAAACGGTGACAAAGTACATACAAGAAATAGTATTGTACCAATTCGTAATAATGCTGGTGAAGCCACTCATCTTTTATTGAATGCGTTAGATATTACAAAACTCGTTGATGCTCAACGATTGATTAATAGATCGAATGATCGACTTAAAGGGTTACAATTAGTTGATAGAGCAATTATACAAGGAGGATTTAATGAGGACCCAGCAGAATTAGCTGCAATACGTTTCCTAAATCAAATGGTGCCATGTGAAGAAGTAGATGTGTTAGTATTTGATGAAACTAAAGATGTAGCCAAAGTTATTGCTAGAATTATTGAAGGTAGAGAATTTAGTGATGACAACTTCACGATGCCACTTGATTATTTCGAGGATGAACATTTAATATTAGATAAAACGCATGAACTGGATGTTCGTTTACTTGAAGATTCCGAATTAGTAGAGCGCATTAAAAAATGTGGATATGCAAAAGTGCTTATAGTACCCATGATAGTACATGGAATAAACATTGGTATTTTAGTTCTTTTCTCACGGTCAGAAATATTTTTCAATACAGAATATATAGATATAGCTGAAGAAGTTGCTACTCAAATTGCAATGAGTATTTATAATAATAATCTGTATCATCAAATCCAGAAATACTCTGAAGAGTTAGAAATTAACGTAGCTCAACGTACAAAGGATATTGTATTGTTATCGAGTACTTATAAAGGTATTATGAGTAATACCGACATCTCTATTATAATAGTTGATGATGATGGTTGCTTAGTAGAATGTAATCCGATTACCTATATAAAATATGGTTTTGATGATATTACATTCCCCGTAGGTTCAGATACTGAGTTCATTCATAATCCTGATGCAAAATTAACCATGTGTAAGGAATTATTAGGTGATGATGGTATTCAATTTAAATCATCTTTAGAACTATTTAAATATAAAATACAAAGTGGTTATTCTAATACGTTCGAATGGAGTTATCGTTCACTCCAAGGTCAGATAATACCTGTACTGTTAACCATAAATCAATTAAAGACCGAAAACTTTACTAAGAAAAGATACGTATTAATTGCAAGTGATATTACTGAACAGAAGAAAGCAGAAAATAGGTTGAAAGAAACCTTAAAAAGAGAAATTGAATTAGGTAAATTTAAATCTTCTTTTGTGACTACGGCTTCGCATCAATTTAGAACGCCACTGACTTCTATCCAATCAAGTATCGAATTAATTAATTTCTATTTGAAGGATATTGATTTCGATAAAAAAGATAAAACTACTCACCATATTGAATTAATAAATTCCGAAATCAAAAAATTTAGTGATCTAATGTCGGATATTTTAACAATTGGCAAAATTGAAGAAGGGAAAATTCCATCAGTATTTGAGACAGTAGACCTTAGAGAAATTATTGATGATATTATTGAAACTTATTATAAAGTTAGGCCAGACGGAAGAACGGTTAATGTTGAATGCAAAAAGTGTGAAGAAGAGAAATCATGTTACGTGATCAATGTAGATAAACGATTAATGTCGCATGCAATATTAAATCTACTTTCTAATGCATTTAAATATTCGGAAGGTAATCCTACTATTAAAATTTCAAAAGACAAAGATACACTCAATATAGAAGTTAAAGATAATGGTATTGGTATCCCACCATCTGAAATCAATAATTTATTTCAATCTTTTTACCGTGCATCGAACTCTTCTAATTTCGAAGGTACAGGATTAGGACTGGCCATAGTAAAAGAATTTGTAAGCATTAACAATGGTACCATAAGTGTTAAAAGTAAACTAAACCAAGGGACCTCATTTATCATTCATTTAAAATGAAAATATTAGTAATAGAAGACGAGAAGAATATTAGAGAAAATATTCTTGAAATTTTGGAGATTAAAGGTCACGAAATTCAAGTAGCCTGCGATGGAAGAGAAGGATTAGTAGCTTACGAGACATTTAAGCCTGAATTTATATTATGCGACATCATGATGCCACATATGGATGGTTATACCTTTGTAAAGACCATAAGATCTGCTCCCATAACATCTAAAGTACCAGTAGTATTTATATCCGCAAAAGCAGAAAGAGAA
>CAJBVG010000285.1 GCA_903958995.1 uncultured bacterium
CATTATCACAATTAATAGATAATATTTTAATCACAGCACCTGCAGGTTCTGCAGCCGGTTTTGATGTAAATCCATTGAACCCTACTAATACTGCTTCATTAAGAACTTACAATGAAGCTACAAGTGGTTCATCAAATAATGGTTGGACAGACCCTACGAACATTACCAATACAATTACAACTGGTAAAGGCATGGAAGTGTTTGTTCGAGGAACAAGAGGATTAGCAAATCCTTACTTAAATTGGACTACCCCAGACAATGTTACTATTGATTATGTTGGAGCATTGAATACTGGATCGATTAGTCCGACAATTACTTATACTCCTTCTGTTGGTGGCGCAACTACTGCCGATGGATTCAATTTAGTGGGTAACCCATATGCAAGTTCTATAGATTTCACGAATAATGGATTAACATTAACGAGAGTTGATGATAAATTTTGGAGCTATAATCCGAATACAGGATCTTATGGTATCTATGATGCTGGTTTAGCTGATAGTACAAATTCTATTACAAGATACATTGCAAGCGGACAAGCATTCTTTATAAGAGCAAATGCAGCTTCACCTGTAATTACATTTACAGAAGCTATTAAAGTAGCCGCAACAGGCAATAACTATTTTAAAGGAAATGCTAGTCAGGGCACACACCCTATTTTAAGAATTAAAATCAGCAATGATAGTTTAAATGCTGACGAAGCTTTAATTGTACTTGATGAAAACGCATCATGCAACGCTGGCGATGTACACGATGCTGGAAAATTATTTAATGACGCCTTGAATGTGTATACTGTTTCAGACGACAATTCGAATTTAACCATTAATGCATTACCATGTATTAAAAATGTGGATACGATTAAGGTTTCAGTATTTAGTTATAATGGATCAAGTATCATGACTACCCCACATCATTTTGAATTCAGTGGAATGTCTTCATTCCCTAGTTCAAAATACATTTATTTGAAAGACGAATACACGAATACATTGACCAATTTAAATTCAACTTCTACGTACGATTTCAATATTACAGCTGATGCTGTAAGTTGGGGAAACACACGATTTAAATTATTATTTGCGAATAGTAGTTTAGGATTGAATTCAGCTCAATTAAACAATACAATTGAATTGTTCCCTAATCCAGCGAGTACAGAAATTAATTTAAAATTCAATACAAATACGACTGATGATCGTATGACCTATCAAATAGTTGATGTATTAGGTAAAGTTATTTTAGAAGGAACAACTGACGTGCAAAATCATATTGCAAAGATCAATATTGAATCAGTTACTAATGGACAGTACATCCTTAGATCAACAACAAATTCAACTACGAGTACTATACGTTTCGTAAAATAATTTAAGTTCGGCTATTATATTTTACCCATTAGAGTAATAGCCAAACTTAAATTTTTTAAAAATTTATTATCTAAAAATTACTTGATACTTATTTTTTAATAATAAGATAAAAGCAAGTACCCTGACTCTCTTTCGAATCAAAACCTATAACGGATCCATTCGCTTCAGAAAACTCTTTACAGAGGCTTAATGCTAGTCCACTACCCTTCTCATTATTTGTTCCTAATCTAACTTTAGGTGAAGGCTGAAAAATAGTATCTGAATATGTGTAAGGAATACCAATCCCATTATCACGAATATTCAGTTTCACTTTTGAATCTTCAATAGTTTCAGCATCAATTATAATTTTAGATCCAGAGTAACTGAATTTAATCGCATTGGCTAAAAGATTCCTAATGATGAAATCGAAATGGTCTTTATCGTATTTCACAGTAAGATCTGAAGGAATATTAATTTCAATAGAAATTTGTTTAGAAAATAGCTGAGCTTGAAATAAATCTACGTTTTTATCAACCTCATGTTTTAATTCAAAGTTTAAAACGTTTACATTAACACCTTTCAATTGAGCTTGCCCCCATTTCAATAAATTCTCAAGCGTTTCAAGCGTAACATCGGTTTGAGAAGTTAAGTCTTTTATAATTTTTGTTTGATCTTCTTTTGTAAATGTATTTTGGTCTATCTCATTTAAAACGGTAATAATGTTATGTAATGGAGATTTCAAATCGTGAGCAATAATAGAAAGTAATTTATCTTTAACATTATTAGATTTATTTAATTTAATATTTAAAGCATTTCGTTTACGAAGCGAGTAAATTAGAATAATAACAACCAAAAAAGTTGCTATGGCAATTAATAAATAAGTTGACTTTTCTAGATTATTTTTCTCGTTTATTAGCGTTAGCTTTTCTAATTCATTTGTAGATTTTGCAACTTCATAATTAGCTTCCAATAAACTAATGCTTTCTTTAGCATCCATGCTATAAACACTATCCATTGCTACATCGTATAATTTATATTCGGATAAAGCTAACTTATCATTTCCTTGAGCAGCATAAACATCACTCATTAATTTATGATTATCGGCTATTAAATCTAATACTTCATATTTAACCGCTAAACCTATAGATTTTTTTGCAAATGATAAGGATAAGCCAGGATCATTAAGTTTATTCACTTTAGCTAATCCATAATAAATATGGGCTAGTTGGACTGGGAATATGCCCATTTTAGCTAATGATAATGCATTTGAATAATGTTGATTTGCTTTGGAATTTTCATTTAATTTCACTGCACAATCACCTGTAAGGATAAGTAGCTGTATAAGGTTTAAATCTGGTGTATTGATATCAAATAAAGAGATCCCTTCTTCGAGGTTTTTAAGTGCTAGTGAATAATTACCTAACTCAAATTCTATCTGACCTTTATTCCCTAAATAATTTACTTTAAGATTAATGTCCTTTCCCAAATCGTTTAAATTAATTTTAGATAAATAATAATTTGCTTTATTATATTCTTCTAATGCAGAATATACAGAGGTAAGATTAATACATACTGCATATAAAACTGTAGTATCTTTATATTTCTCTGCATATAATAAACACCTCAATAAATAATTTGCAGAATGAGGATAATCTCCTCTATAAGATTCAATGATACCAAACTGTAAATAGCAATCTATTATTTTGCGCTCTTCTTTAAGTGTATTATAAATCTCAAAAGATTTATTTAAAAATAAAGTAGCCGAATCATAATTAGCACGATTAGTATATATAGATGATAATTGAGCATATGCTTCTGCAACATTTTTTTTATCAGAATTTGTTTTTGTAACCAATAATAATGAATCCATTACATTATTGGCAAAACAATTAAATGATAATAATAGTGCAAAAAACAAAAGCTTCAAACTTTTATGTTGGGGAGTAAACATATTGTTGAGATGTGTTGTTTAAGTAAATTTATTAAGCGCTTCTATGTTCTAAACTAGCAAAATATTTGAAGATATTATGTTCTATTTTAACTTTTCTTTAATCTATAATGCCGCTTTGGGACTAAAAATGGACTAAAAACAAGATAAAATGCTTCCAATTTTTAGCTAAATCGGTTTATTTTGGGAATACCCAAACTCATGCTTTCTTAAGTAAATGAATTTCAAATTTCATTTTGTGTTAAAAATCGATGCATTTGGAACTAACATATTCCTATTTAGATTATGATAATCATATTTAGAATACAATATGATTCTGCTGTAATAAGCACGGCTTTTGATTTACCATCTTCAAAATTCATAAAAAATGAAAACGAGGATAATCAAATCGACAAGAAATCTAATTATCATTCTATTTACTCTATTCTTTAGTAAATCAATAGAAGCAGCTACAGTTACATCAGTAACATCGGGTAATTGGGGCAGTCCGACTACCTGGTCAATAACTTCTAGATCAACAAATGGATCTATTACAGCCGCAACAAATTCTAAAACAGTTACTGGTGGAATTCTAACAAACTTTAAGACTACATTGAGAGCAGGCAATCAAATTCTAAACACCTCTAATGCTGTTATTGGAACTGTAGCTAGCATTGAAAGCAACACCAGTCTAACACTAGTTGCCAATGCCTCTTCCGCAATGAATAATGCAGGCTGGAATTCAAGAGGAGTAGTTTCGATTGATGGAGTAGTAATTGCATCTAGTCATACCATTACTATGAATACTACTGATACCTGTGTATCATTAACATTTGCAGCTGCTTCGTCCAATACAACTATGAATTTTAATGATAATACAAGATTAACCGTAACTGGAACTGTAATCATGCAAAACCCAAATACTAATTTTGTAACTACACTAAATATTAATAATGGAGCATTGACATGTAATGCACTTACAACTTCAGGAACACTCGCTACTCGTAGAACGAATATTAATATTATAAATGGTTCATTAGATATTAATGGTACTTATTCTTCGTCTAATGTAGCTGGAACAACCATAAATATATCAGGTACAGGAAGCATAAATTTTGGTGGAAACGTTTCAAGTTCTTTTACTTTTATTCCTGGAACAAGTAGCACCGTGATTTATGATGGTAGCTCAATCCAAACTTGCAAACAAGCAACTTATAATAATTTGACACTTTCTGGTTCGGGTGTAAAAACAACAACTTCGTGTACGGTAAATAATATATTAAAAATTGAAGGTTCTGCAACTTTAAGTACTGCAGTTAGCTATGGCACGGCTGCAGGGTTAGTATACAATACAAATATAAGTAGAACAGCTTCTTCTTCCGAATGGCCTACAACTTTTTCAGGCACACAGGGAGTAGAAATTAAAAATACAGGAGTAATTACCCTTAATACTGCTAAAATAATGGAAAATAGTGTTCCATTAAAAATAAATGAATCATCAAGTTTAAGTACTAATAATTTTATTTTAACATTTTATGGGAACTTTATAAATAATGGAACTCTAAATGCGGGTACTTCTAATATATTCATCGGAGGAACACTAGCTTCACAAGAAATTGGAAAAATTAATACATCGGGAAACATTGATTGTTCAAAAACAAGTGGATTTGCCACATTTACTGGGAATATAATTTGTAAAAAGCTTACTTCTACTGCTACGCTGAGTGTATTATCATTTGGCTTCGCAACAAATGTTCATGAAGTTGACACGATAAACTTATCAAGAGGTACTATATATGGAGGAAGTAG
>CAJBVG010000286.1 GCA_903958995.1 uncultured bacterium
TAAATAATTTTAATAATTCCCAATATTAATATACTAAAAAAACAAATGTTTATGAGTAATTACTTTTACAATAACCTAAAAAAATGGTGCTTTACATTAGCTCTCATTTTTACCGCGAGTATTGTATTTTCTCAGGGCTTAAGTGGTATTTACACCATTGACCCTCTCGGAACAACAAACAACTACACAACGTTGAAAGAAGCAATCGATTCTTTAAACTCTAAGGGTGTAGGTACTGGTGGTGTAACGTTCAACATTGTTGCAAACTTTACCGAAACCTCCCCAGTTGGTGGTTATACGGTAAGCGCAACAGGAACTGCTGCAAACCCTATTGTATTTCAAAAATCGGGTATTGGTGCAAATCCATTATTAACCGCTTATATAGGTGGTGTAGGTACACCAGCAGTTGCTGCTGATGGTATTTTTAGATTAGTTGGTTCTGACTATGTAACAATAGATGGAATTGATTTATCAGAAAATGCTGCCAATACAGCTAACCCAGCTACAATGGAGTATGGTTATGGTATGTTTAAGTCAAGTGTAACGAATGGTTGTCAGTATGTAAACATTAAAAATTGCGTAGTAACACTTAGCAATTTGAATAATGCTAGTACAGCTGCACCGATGGTTGAAGGATCTGTTGGTATCATGTTTATGAATTCAACAGCAGCAGCACCAAACACTGTATTAACAGTAACCTTAAGAAGTGGTACAAACTCATACAACACAATACAAAGTAACACGATTCAAAATTGTAATTATGGAATTGCCATGATTGGATTTGCTGGGTCAACACCTTTTTTAACTACAGATACTTTAAATACTATTGGTGGTTTAACTATTGATAAGGGTAATATTATCCGAAATTATGGTGGTGCAGCTGCAGCAACTAACCCTGCAGCAGGTATTAGAACTTTGGCTCAATATGGATTATTAATTTCATATAATAATGTAAACAATAATACTGGTTCAAATACAAACCACTTAAGTACTTTAAGAGGTATTTATCTAAATACCGCAACGAGCGCTAATGCAACTATTAGTAATAATATTGTTAATTTATCTGGTGGAGCTACAGTCTCACAAATTTCAGGTATTGAAAACGTTTCGGGAGGAACCTCGGCTTCTAATACAATTAACATAACAAACAATCAAGTAAGAGTAAAATATTTAACCGCTACAACAGGAACGGTTTATGGTATTTATAATACTGCTTCAGCAACAACAGTAAACATTAAAAATAATAATGTTTCTAAAATGTTTTACAGCGGAGTTGGATTATTAGGAACCGGAACCATCTATGGAATCTATAATACAGGTAGTACTCCTAACCTTTTTGTTAATAATAACACTATAGATTCGATTGTACGTAGCGGAACAACTGGTGCTACTACTATTGGTATTTATACATCATCGGGAACAATTCAAACCCTAAAAAATAATAGCATTTCCAACATTATTGATAATGGAACGATAGGAACAGCTGGTATTTTGTATGGAATTCAAGTTGCAGGTACAACAGTTGTTGTAGATAGCAATACGGTTACAAATTTAACCAACTACAAAACTACGAGTACTGCTGCTATGTATGGAATTTATAATTTTGGTTTTCCTTCTAATGAAAATTATAATTATAATACCATTACTAACCTTACAAATTTAGGAACTGGTGCTTTATTTGGTTTATATTCTAGTACATCATCTGGTGTTAAAACTATTTCTAATAATACAATCAATACCTTGTCTGGTAAGGCTGCGGTAGATGGTATTAGAAGCGGTTCAAGTACGCCATCTATTTTTAAAAATAAAATTAACAACATTACAACTAATGGTGTTACTGGATTAGCTTCTGGTATTACCCTTACTACAGTTTCTTCTGTTGGTGCTACAATTTATAACAACTTTATTAGTGACCTTAAAGCACCAATAGCTTCAAACACTACTGATGCGGTTAGGGGGATTAATATAACTAGTACAACCTCATCATCAAACGTTAATATTTATTATAATACTATTTATTTAAGTGCAACATCTTCTGGTGCAAACTTTTATACGTCAGGTATTTTCCATACTTATAGCGCTACAGCAACTTCGGCTTCATTGGTGTTAAAAAACAACATCATTGTTAATAAATCTGTTGCAAATGGAACAGGTTTGACAGTTGCCCTTAGAAGATCAGCTTCTACAGATTTAGCTAACTATAATACATCTTCTAATAATAATATATTTTATGCCGGTACTCCAAGTGCTAGTAATTTAATTTATTATGATGGAACCAATGCTGATCAATTACTATCAGATTTTAAAACACGTGTTGCCCCACGTGAAATATACACAAGTACTGAAGATGTTCAGTTTACCAATACTACTACAAATGATTTACACATTTTAGGTACGGTAACACTTGTTGAATCTAATGGAGTTGCCATTTCAGGAATTACTACCGATATGGACAATCAGGTTCGCCCGGGACCAGTTGGTTCTGTAAATGGTGGTGGAGTAGCCCCAGATATTGGTGCGGATGAAATTGATGCTGTTCCTTCATTTCCATTCGGTGATATTATAGCTCCATCATTTACTTTGGACTCAATTTCTCCTGCATTAAATTTAAATGCTTGTTTAGGAAGTAGCCATACATTTTATGCTACAATAACAGATGCCGGAAGTGCTATTGACTCAGCTTTGATTTTTTGGAACCTGGGAACAACGGCTCAAACGCCTATATCTATGACACATGTTGGTAATAAATACCAAGGAACAATATTAGGTTACTTAGATAGCACAATTTCTTACTCTTTTAGAGCGGTAGATGCAAGTGTAAATAAGAACAGAACCAATGTTGCAGGATCATCATATTTAAATGCAAAATACTCTGTAATACCAGTAGTATCACAAGCTACGGTTACTGCAGGTACAACAATTCAATTAACAAGTAATGTGCCTGTAACTACTAAGATGGGTACTGGTACAACTTCAAATGCAACTAGCACAACTGTTGGCGCAGCATACGCAACTTATTATGGAAATGGTCGTCAACAATGGTTAATTAGAGCGTCAGAATTAAAAGCGAGTGGAGTGCCAGCTGGTGTAATTAAATCTATTGGATATAAAGTAACAGGTTTAGCAACAGGTGCAGATACACTTGTAAAAAATTATACAATAAGGTTAGCAAACACGTCGGTATCTACTATGACCTCGGCGATGATCAATACAGGATTAGTAACCGTTACAACACCAGTAAACTATAAACCAGTTTTGGGTATAAATACACATGTTACAAACAATGCATTTTCTTGGGATGGGGTTTCAAATTTGGTAGTAGAGGTTTGTTTTGAGAACGGCGTAACAGGAAACGCTTCTACACAAACAGAATTGACAGTAACACCATTCACTAGCACGACTTATTATCAAGTTGATGGTGTTGTTGCAGCTTGTGGATCTAATTCTGTTTCTGGTACATCAACTAATAGACCTAATATTTTTGTTGAGTCTCAATCGGTAGTGACTTCTGCTACTTGGTCTCAAACCGCTGGTGGTGGAATAGCATCAACAACAGCTATCAACACAACAGTAACACCATTAACTGCAGGAACATACACTTATACCTTAACAGCATCAAATGGAACTTGTAGTTCTACAAATGATGTTACTTTAACTGTATTAAATCCAGCAGCTCCAATTGCACAGTTTAGATTAAGTAACGATACTGCTACTGTAGGTTCTAATACTTCAGTAATTACATTAACAGATCAGTCTCTTAATTTACCATCTGCTTGGGAATGGACAATTACTCCAAGCACATATGTGTATGTAAATTCTACAACTAAAAATTCTACTAATCCTCAAGTATCATTTACAGCTACTGGTTTATATTCAGTAAAATTAAAAGCGACAAATATTACAGGTGCAGATTCATTAACTAAAGTTGACTCTATTAGAGTTATACCTGGATATTGTGTTGCGGGATTACATAATTTCTCTTCTAATTGTATTGATACAGTGATTGTTGGCACAATGACAAATATTACAACTTCATGTGCTTTACCATCTTATACTGTTCAATCTGCAACCACCATTATTGAAAAAGCAACACCTACACCAATAAGTGTAACTACAGGTACTACTAATTCAGTTTTGTCTGTGTGGATTGATTATAACCAAAATGGATTTTTAGAAGCGTCTGAACATTATCAATTAGCGACTAGCGCGAGAATTGGTACTGCAACAATTTTTATTCCAGCTACTGCTAAGTCTGGTATCACCAAAATGCGTGTTAGATCAAGAAGTGTTGGTAGTCCAAACGGACCAACAGATGCTTGTACTACATTTGGTTCTGGTGAAACAGAAGATTATGATATTAACATAGTAACTCCAGTTGGTGATTTTTACCCACCGGATTTTGCTAACAACAAAACTATTTTACCAGCTGGTGGAGCTTGTGCTCCTACTTCACATACAGTATCGGTTGGAATTTCAGATACTACTGGTGTGGATTCTGCTTGGGTAATATGGTCTGTAAATAATATTGCTAGTACACCTATTTTAATGACAAATGCTGCCGGTATTTATTCTGGTACTATTCCTGTTACGACAAAAGGTTCAAGTGTAGTATATTCATTTAAGGCAATAGATAGTAGTCCAAGAAAAAACATAGGAACAATTGCAGGAGGTTCATATACTGATGCAACGTTTTATGTTGATGGAACATCAAGTGCTGATAGTATCGTAATTGGAAGTTCGGTAAACTTTAGTGTTAATGTGGAGCCTAAACCAATAATTGGTAATGGTACTTCAATTACAACTAGTGCTCCTAGTCCATATTATACTACATGGTTTGGTAATAAAGAACAATATTTAATTAAAGCTAGTGAATTATCAGCACAAGGAATTGTAGCTGGAGCAATAACTAGTATTGGCTTAAACGTTGGAACTGTTACTACAACTTTAGCACTTACAAACTTTACAATCTCAATGAAAAACGCTACTCTAGCAGCGTTAACGGGAACTTTTGAAACAGGTTTAACTCCTGTATATACTAATGCAGCTTATACTGTATTACCGAACCAAGTTAATAGTCACACGTTCCAAACTCCTTTTGTTTGGGATGGTATTTCTGATGTTATTATTGAAACATGTTTTAATAATACTAATTGGAATGGTTCACAACAAATTACCTATACAACAACACCATTTGTGTCTTGTATATATTCAACTCAAGATAATGCAACGGTATGTTCAAATACATCAGGAACAACAAGCAGCAACAGACCAAATTTCTTAGTAGGTCAGCCAAGTTCTGTTGCCTTTACTTGGGCATCTAATTTGCCAACAGCTGGCTTGTCTGCAACTAATATTCCTACACCTACTGCAACTCCAACAGCTTTGGGTAATTATGAGTTTTATGTTACTGCAAGTAATGGAACTTGTTCAAATACGGATACAATTAAAGTAAAAGTAAAACCACCAACTCCTCCTATTGCAGGATTTGTGGCTAGTTCAACATTAACTACAACTATTTTACCGATTACATTATCTGATACATCAACTAACTTACCTGATGTGTGGAATTGGACAATTACTCCAAATACTGTATCTTATGTAAATACAACAACTAATGCGTCTAAAAACCCAGAGGTATTGTTTAATACTGCTGGCTTATACACTGTAAAATTAAAAGCTGCCAATATTGGTGGATCTGATTCTATAACAAAAGTAGATTACATTAGAGTGTTAACAGGATATTGTACTTCTGCGGCAACAAGTACAGATGATGAGGATATCGGACAAGTGGTTGTTGGTGTTGATACATTCAATTCACCAGGTCCACTACCTATAACAGTAAACCCAGCATCTACAAATCTTTATAGTTCATTTTTAAACTTTAACGGATTTTCTGCAAACAGAATTGTTCCAAAATCGATTTCTGTAAGTATTATTAACCCTACAACATCTGTTTATACTACTACAGTAAATGTGTTTGTGGATCTTAACCACAATGGTGTGTTTGATTTACCTATTGAAAGATTATACAAAGGTAAAGCAGCTAACAACACCAATTCAAGAACAGTTACTGGTACTATAACAGTTCCAATTAACGCAATTAATGGTGTTACTGGAATGCGTGTAGTAGCTACAGAAACATCTAACACCAATGACACATTACCTGCATGTGGAACATACTTTTGGGGTGAAACAGAAGATTATTTATTTAATATCTTATCTCCTCCTCCAGGTGATTATTACCCACCAGATTTTGCAAATCAAACAATTACACCTGCTGGTGGTGGATGTGACCCGGTTAGTCACACTGTATCATTAACAATTTCCGATACAACAGGAGTTGACTCTGCGTGGGTAGCTTGGAATGTTGATGGTGTTTCTCAACCAAACATCTTTATGTCACATGTAGGAAGCACTTACTCTGCGGTTATTCCAGCTGCTGGTTCTGGTAGAGTAGTATATGGTTTCATTGCGGTAGATAACAGTATTAATAAAAACTTTGGTACTTACGCTGGCGGTGCATATAGAGATGCATTACTAAAATCTAAATTAGACTTAGGTGATGATGGATATATTGCAGTAGGTGGAAGCTATTCAATAGATGGTACAGTTAGAAGTACACCACAAATTGGTACAGGCACAACTGTTTCAACAGGCCCATATAGTCCATATTACACTACTTGGTGGGGTAATAGACAACAATATTTAATAAAAGCTAGTGAATTATCTGCTCAAGGTGTATTACCGGGTGCAATTACTAGTTTGGGCTTAAATGTTGGTACGGTTTCAACAACGTATTCTTTAACGAACTTTACTATATCAATGTCTCAAACTTCGTTAACAGCATTAACAAGTACTTTTGAGACTGGATTAGCACCAGTGTTTACTGATCCGGCTTACATTGTATTACCTAGTCAAGTTAATACTCATATATTCCAATCACCATTTGTTTGGGATGGCGTTTCAAACATTATTATTGAAACTTGTTTCAACAATAGTGGATGGGGTGGTGCACAACAAATTACTTATACCACAACACCGTTTACATCTTGTATATATTCAGCTCAAGATGCTCCAACGGTATGTGCAAATGCATCAGGATCTACAGGTAGTAATAGACCAAATTTCTTAGTAGGTCAACCAGTAACAGCTACTTATTCTTGGACTGCTCCATCAAATGGAGGCTTAAGTGCAACGAATATTCCAAATCCAATTGCTACACCTACGGGTGGAGTTGGAGCATATCAATACATCCTATCAGTTAATGATGGAACATGTACAGCTTTAGATACTATTGTTGTTAATGTATTAACAAACCCAGTTGTTAACTTAAACGGACCAACTGGTATTATTTGTAGTGCAGCTGGTAAAGTATTGGATGCAGGAAATGTTGGTTCTACTTATCAGTGGGAATTAGACAATGTACCAATTGCAAATACTCAAACTATGGTTGCAACAACTGCAGGTACATATAAAGTAACAGTTACCAATCAAGCAGGTTTATCATCTACAGATACAATTAGATTAACCATAGGTGGTGCATTAAGCTTATCTATACCTGATAAGTCACTATGTATTGGTGGATCAATTACAGTTAATGCAGGGACATTTACTTCATACTTGTGGTCTACAGGAGCTACTACAGCTAATCTAAATATTAGCAATCCTGGCACTTATTCAGTAAGCGTAACTAATGCTGGAGGATGTTCTGTCGCGGATACGTTTGTTGTTACATCAGTACCGGCACCATCATTTACATTAGGTGCAGATATGGGAATTTGTGTTAACTCAACTACGTCGTTAGATGCAGGAAATGCAGGTTCAACATATTTATGGTCAACAAATGCGACTACACAAGTAATAACCGTATCTACAGCTGGTACATATTCTGTAATTGTTCACACACCTACAGGATGTACATTGATGGATACAATTGTAATTACAAGTAAACCAGCGCCTACTAAAAACTTGGGTGCAGATGTTTCAATTTGTCCAGGTTCTGCGGTTTCATTAGATGCTGGAAATACTGGTGCTACTTATTTATGGAGCACAGGAGCAACCACTAAAACAATAAATGTAACAGCTGCTAATACTTATAGAGTAACAGTAACAAGTGCAAACGGTTGTGTTGTTTCAGATACAATTGTAGTAAGTTTAAAAGCTGCTCCTGTTGTAACACTAGGTGCAGATCAAAATATATGTAATAGTGATACTGTTACATTAGATGCTGGAAATGCTGGATCAACTTACTTATGGAGTACTGGTGCAACAACTCGTACTATAAGAGTTAGTGATGCGGGTACATACACTGTAACAGTGACTAATGTAAACGGATGTTCATCAAGTGATGCTGTAATTATTACAAACAAAGCATTACCTAATGCAGCATACACAATTGCTTCTTCAGTTGGACAATCAGTTCAATTCCAAGCTACAAGTACAGTTGGTTTACAATTTGCTTGGAACTTTGGAGATCCAACTAGCGCAGCTAACACATCTCAATTAGGTTCTCCTACACACGTGTTTACAGCGGCTGGAGTATACACAGTAACATTAACAGTTACTAACGTAGCAACAGGTTGTAAAGCAACTACTTCACAAGTAGTAACCGTATTAGGTGTTGGTAATGATTACACAGAAGTGTTTAAATTAAATGCTGCTCCTAACCCATTCGTTGGTCAAACTAAAATCAACTATGTGTTACCAGAGAATGCAAATAATGTAAGCATTGAAGTTTACGATATGATCGGAAGAAAAGTAGCTACTGTAATTAGTGGTGACTACCAAGCTGCTGGTTCATATCAATTCGAATACAAAAATGAAGACCTACAAACTGCTTCTGGAGTTTACATGGTTAGATTAATTGTTGATGGTAAAATAGCATATACTAGAATTATAGATTTAGCTAAAAACTAATCATCGTACAAAAAATAATAAAAGAAAAGCCCTCGAGAAATCGGGGGCTTTTTTTGTTTTGGTATAGTGGAATAAATTTGGTTAATTTATATAATAAGAAATAAAATTATGCAGCAGCATTTGGATCGTATCGATGTAGAAATATTAAAGATATTACAAGTAGATTCTACAAAAGCTATTAAGGATATCGCTAAGGAAGTAGGCCTATCGGCAACGCCAACGTATGAGCGCATTAAGCGCTTAGAGAACGATGGAATTATTAAGAAATACATTGCGGTATTAGACGGTATCAAAATTGGACTTGACATTGTAGTATATTGTAATGTTAGATTGAAAGAGCAAACAAAAGAAGCATTAGAATCTTTTGAGCAATCTGTAGCAAATTTACCATCAGTACTAGAAGTCATTGGACTTTCTGGCAATTATGATTATATGTTAAAAATTGTATCTCCAAACATTCATGCTTATAATGATTTTTTAATGAATGTGTTTTCAACAATTCCTAATGTAGGTCAGTTTCATAGTAACATAGTTTTAGGAGATGTAAAATCAAATTCACCTTATCCACTTGATCATCTCTACAAAAAAAAATAATTAACTTATAAGCAGGATCTCGGTCCTGCTTTTTTTATAAATGCGCTAAAACGCTCTATTAAAATAGATATTACTTTTATTAGTAGATTTATTTATTTTACCAAAAAAAACAGTAAAAACACCGATATTTATTTAAAATCAATTAAACCTTTGGTGTTTTTAAACACCAAATAGGAAATAAATAAAGAAATCATGAAAAGAATTCACATTGCTTTAATAGCCATAGTGGTTTTTATAAGCGCTTGTTCTAAGGAGCAAATCGGAAACGGCTACCAGTCGATTAACGTAGCAGAACTTTCTTCAACTGTTACAGAATATGTAGCTGAAAATTATCCAGATGCAGAAATTGTTTCGGCATTAAAAGCTAGCAATACAGATGCAACTTACTTATTAACGTTAAACACTAATGAAGAATTAGCATTTGACGCATCAGGAAATTGTATGGGTGAAGCAGGAGCTGTGTTAAGTCGTAATGGCGGTGGACGTAACCACAATCATCACGGTGGTCCAGGTCACGGTGGCGGTCCAGGTCATGGTGGTCCGGGTGGTGGAATCTCTGTTGATTCATTACCAACAGCAATATTAACTTACATCTCTACAAACTATGCTGCTGATACTATTTTAGGGGCACGCTTAGATACAACTTGCCAATTCGGAAATACTATTCAAGTAATGGTTACTCACGTTGGTGTTGCTCCTACTAAGTTAGCGTTTAATATGTCGGGTACATTTTTATACAGCGCACAAAGAACATTGTATACTGCAACATCACAAGCAGTGAAAGATACATTGACTTCTGTATATAATGTTGGTGCTAACATCAGAGCGAAAGTAGAAGTATTAACATTAGCTAATAGTTCAATTGAATACAATGTTTTTTTAAGAGTTAACAGACAACGATTAATGGTTACCATTGAAAATAATGGTACTATTGTTTGTACAAGATAATTTTTTTAGATAAAATTTAAAAAGGTGCTGAGTGAGTAATCGCCCAGCACCTTTTTTTATTTCGTGCGCAAATCAAATGTAGATTGAATATCATTTGATTCAAAAATTTTATACCCACTTAGTTCTTGTATCGCTTTGTGATGCATTGCAAAAGCCACTACCATTCCTTCAATTGGTTTATATTTTTTCATTGGACCAAACATTAATGGTCTTAATATTTTTGTCATTACCTGAGCAATACGCTCGCCCATTCTGAATTCTTTTCGTAAGCCAGTAAGTAAGGATGGCTGAAATATTAAAGTGGTATTAAACCCAATGCTTTTTAATTGCTCTTGCATTTCTCCTTTTACGCGATTGTAAAAAATAGAAGAACTAGCATTTGCTCCCATCGCCGATACTACTAAAAATTGTTTAGCCCCTTGTTGCTTGGTGATTTTAGCTAAGTTGATTGGGTAATCTAAATCCACTTTCTTAAAGTTCTCTTGAGAGCCAGCTATAGCAATGGTTGTGCCTAAACAACAATACACATCATCTCCCTTTAATTGGCTTGCGTGTTGAGCCAATTGATCAAAATCACAAACAATATTTTCGAGCTTAGGATCTTTAATTGGAAGTGGAGTTCTTGTGATTACAATTACTTTACTGTAATTTTTATCCATCAATAAATAACTTAAACAGAATTTTCCGATTAAGCCTGTAGCACCTGCAATAATTGCTGTTTTGTTCATTTGAATGATCTCCTTTTTAAATAATAGTTTTCGCGTTCACGCATTTTTTCTTGTTCAATTTTTTTCTTGTCTTTATAACCTAACAAATGTAGTACGCCATGTACCATCACTCTGTTGAGTTCTTCGAAAAAAGGCACATTAAATTTATTAGCATTTTCCTTAACTCGATCAACACTAATAAAAATATCTCCAATAATTAATTGATCAATATCAGAGTTATCGAAGGTAATAATATCGGTTAAGGTATCATGATTTAAATACGAAAGATTCATATCATGCAAATACTCATCACTACAAAAAATATAATTTAATTCAGAAAGTTTATATCCTTCGTGTTCAATGGTTTCTTTAATCCATTTTTTGAGTGCTAATTTTTTATCAATTTTTATATTGATGTCTTCTTCAAATAAGTGTATGGCCATTATGGAATTTGTTTGAAGTATTGATTTACTTTGTCTTTATAATATTGAGTTAAATTCGGAGGAACTGTTTTGATCAGTTCTATTTCCTTCATTTTTTCTTTTTTATATTCTTCAAAACGGATATTCGTTTTCTCAAAATTTTCATTTGGCGATTTTGCTTCTCGTTTATCATCAAACTCTCGTTCACGAGCAGCCTTTTCGGCTTCTAATAAGCGAGACATGATTTCTTTCTGACGATTAATGGTTTCTTGAGAAACGTTTCTGTTGTATAAGTCGCTTTCAGTTTTCTCCATTTCTTTCTTCAGTTGATTAATCTGATTAGAATTTCCACCGTTGCCATTTTTATTCATCTCTTTTTCCAATTGGCTCATTGCACTTCTAATGGCTTGTTGTTGTGCAGCCATTTTTGCTAATTGCTCTGCTTGTGAACCCTTCTGTTGCCCCTTACCTTTTTGCCCACCAGGGTTTTGCCCATTTTTCATTTCCTCAATTTGTTTGTTGAGTTGTTCTTGCATTTTAGATAAAGATTGCCCAGATTTTCCCTTGCCCGATTTTTTCCCAGGCTTCTTCCCTGGTTTATTATTTTCCCCTTGCTTCGCATTTTGCTCGGCTTGCAATTGGTCTAGTATTTCGGTGAGAAGTAGTGCAAGGTTGTTTATGGAGGTCATGGCATATTGTTGACGAACACTTGCATCGGCAGTTCTTCGATCTGCCAGCAACAAAATAGATCGTTCTACTTGCTCATTCACTTTCCCCATTTCCCTGTTTACGATGGATTTAATTTCGACTACTTTTTTGCTAAGTGCAAACAAGCTGTCTTCAATTAATTTAATATCATCTTTAATATTCTTTTGTACCTGAGTTAGGACTACGTATTGAGGATCATTGGTAGAAGTTCTTTTGAGTTTCTCCATGGTGTTCTCTTGTTTAAAAGAAACCGTTACCAGATTCTCTAAAATCTGACGTAATGCACGAATGTTCAAATCAAGCTCATCACCTTCTCCACTCATTTGGTCTTCCTTCATTTTTTTCGCAAGCTGTTTCATTTTATCAGCAGCATCTTTTTGTGAATCGGAAGCTTTTTGTTTATTGTTCTTACTTAGCTCTTCACTACTTTTATCCATTTTGTTTTCAATGTCCTTCATTTCCTCTTCAGGTGTTTTGAATTCCGATGGATCTTCGAGTTCTTTATTTTTCTCTTCTAAATCTTTTAATTCGTTTTTAATTTCTTCGGTAGCCTTTTTTAGTTCTTCCTGCTTTTTTCCGAGCTCCTCTTTATTGGCTTGTTTGTTTTTACTTTCTTCTGATAAGGCTTGTTGCTTTTTTGCTAAGTCATTTAACTTATCAATATTTTCGCTTAGCTTTTGGTCGAACTCCATTTTCTTAAATAGCTCAAGCATTCTATCCATTTCTTTTTCGAGCTGCTTGTTTTCCATTTGCATATTTTTCAATTGCTCCTGAGAAAGTTCTTTATTGTTTTGTTCTAAAAGTTTTTCTAATTCCTTAATTAGCTCTTTGGTTTTTTCATCCAGTACGTTTTCAAACAAATCTTCTAATTGCTTTTTCTTTTCGAGTAAGCTTGGACTAATTTCCTTGAAGTCGTTTTCGAGTTGGTTGTTTTTCTTCAAATCTTCTTGAATAGAATTAATATCCTGCTCCAGTGATTTTTGTTTTTCAAGCAAGTCGCGAATTTGTTTCTTCTCCTCAAAACGAATTTCTTTTTGATTGATTAACTTTTCGTTTAAACGTTTTGCTTCTTTTTGTAGTTGTTCAGATTTTTTGATGCTCTCTTTTAATCGATCTTTTAGAGCGTCATTGCTTTTATCAATGGATTTGTTCAATTGGGTTTCAGATGGAGCAGCATACGCCATGGTATTACTTCTTGATTTCTTTGGCCCTTGTATGCCATCGTTATCATACACCTCAAAATAATATTCTAATTGATCGCCAAGCTTAATAGCACTCATTTTCCACAAGTAAAAAAAGCGTTGTGTTGATGTAGATTGTTGAATAGGAACAGTTACACTGATTTTCTCTCCAGTATTTTTATTGTAAGTATTAAATAGAAGTTTTGTAAAACCATAGTCGTCACTGATAGAACCTGTGAAGTAAATGTTTTTTACGCTTAAACTATCTTGTTTCTGCTCAAGCTGTATAGTTGGGAATTGATCGGGAATTACTTCTAGTGCATAATTTAAGGTGTCTACAGAAAGGTTGCGAGGATGCACTGGCATAATCGCATATCTTTGGGATTTCAATGCATTACGTACAAATGTAAATTCAGAATTCGAAGTCGATTTTTTTTCTACTTGATTGTTATATAAAAATGTAAGCTCATTCGTGTGATTAGTTTTTACAATCCACTTCAGTTGAGTTCCAATAGGAACGGATAAATCTCCGATGTTTTCAACTACTTCGTTTTTACGTTGTAAGTATGTAGGATATTTTACCTCTACTTCAAAAGATATTATAGCAGGTTTTAATAAAACAGTAAGAGGTGTTTTACTGGAATTGTAACCACCACCACTAAAATATATTAAATCGGAATGTTGTATGTTTTGTAAGGTGTATTCAAAATTTGATATGTCTTTTTTATCTAGCTTATAAGTGCTCTCTCCATAATGGATATAAATATCTTGTGGAAATTGATCTCCTTCTAAGCGAAGCTCTAAGAGTAAGCCCTCTCCTTGATTAACGGTTAGGTTTTTATTTTTAAGGATAAAGTTAAAGGGAGCAGGTTTGCTGTAATCAGTTTGAAAATCGATAAAACGTTTTGTGCCTTGTTTAATAAAACTTGGTGATGCAAAAAACAACACGATGAACAATAACACTGGTACTACAGCGTATTTTAAATAGGCTTTGTTCTTATTTAAATCAATTGCTTTTACAAAAGGTATTGGATTGAGTTCTGTAATACGTTGATCGATGCTCGCCAATATGATGGCCTTTTTCTCTGGCTCTTTTATCGCTAGCTCATTTAGCTCAAGTGTATTAATTACTTTGTCGTTAATATTGGGGAAATATTGGCCTATAATTTCAGCAGCTTTTTTATGGCTAATGATTGGACCCAAGCGCACCATCTTTAACAAAGGTGATATTAAGAAGAAGATAAATACATAAGTAAGAAACCCTGAGGTGAGCATTACTAGGATAGTTTTCCAGGTTGAAGAAAGATATAGGAAATACTCTAAGGTGTTTAATAACAAATAAAGCACAAACAATGCCGATACAAAATAGATAAGGCCTCTTATCATTTTGTTCAAATAATACTTTCTGATGAAAGTATCGAGCTTTTCTATAAGAAGTTGATAAGCGTTTGACATTTGCGTTTAAACGATAAAATTAATGAAATAATACTAATTTTGTAACAAATGTCATATAGGTATAAACCATAAGGGCCTACCTTTGTTAAAATATTAATTATGAAAATAGAACAAATCTATACAGGTTGCTTAGCACAAGGTGCTTATTATATCGTTAGCGAGAACGAAGCGGTTATTATCGACCCCTTAAGAGAGATCAAACCCTATTTAGCGAGAGCAGAAAAAGACGGTGTAACTATAAAGTATGTATTAGAAACTCATTTTCATGCAGATTTTGTGAGCGGGCATGTTGATTTGGCAAAAGCGAGTGGCGCATCAATAGTATATGGACCAACAGCGGCTCCGAATTTTGAAGCTCATATTGCTACCGATGGAGAAGTATTGACTGTAGGTAAAATAAAAATTAAAGTATTACATACTCCAGGTCATACCATGGAGAGTAGTTGTTTCTTATTGATTGATGAAAATGGCAAGGATCATTCCCTGTTTTCTGGTGATACCTTGTTTATTGGTGATGTAGGTCGTCCGGATCTTGCTCAAAAAGCGGCTAGCATGACTCAAGAGCAATTAGCTGCTATATTATACCATTCATTACGCACTCAGGTTATGACCTTAGCAGATGACGTTATTGTTTATCCAGCACATGGTGCAGGCTCTGCTTGTGGTAAAAACATGAGTAAAGAAACGGTATCAACTATTGGAGAGCAGAAGCAAAACAATTATGCTTTACGTGCTAACATGACGGAAGAGGAATTTGTAAAAGAAGTGACGGATGGATTAGCAACACCACCAGCATATTTTCCATTAAACGTAGCCATGAATAAAAATGGTTATGATAATATTGATGTTGTAATGGAGAGAGGTTTAAAGAAACTATCACCTACTGAATTTGAAGTTGCAGCAAACGAAACAGATGCAGTAATGCTAGATACTCGTTCGGCAGATACGTTTAGAAAAGGATTTGTTCCAAATTCAGTAAACATTGGATTAGACGGACAATTTGCACCTTGGGTTGGAGCATTAATTCCAGATGTAAAGCAACAAATTTTATTGATTGCAGAATTAGGTAAAGAAGAAGAAACGATAATGCGATTAGCTCGTGTGGGCTATGATTTTGTTATCGGATATTTAGATGGAAGTTTTGATAGTTGGAAAAGTGCTGGTAAAGAAGTAGACACCATTGAGCGTATTACTGCAGATGAATTTGCGTCGAGAGTAGATGTTGCAAAAGACATTGTTGTAGACGTGAGAAGAGAGAGTGAGTATGAAGCAGAGCATGTAGAAAATGCAAACAACATTCCATTAGATTTCATCAACGATAATATTTCAAGTTTCCCTAAAGAAGATCATTTCTTTATCCATTGTGCAGGCGGTTACCGCAGTATGATTGCATCTTCGATATTGAAAGCAAGAGGATGGGATAACTTTACAGAAGTAGAAGGTGGTTTTGCTGCTATCAGTAAAACAGATGTTCCTAAAACTACATTTGTTTGCCAGTCTAAGAAGTAGTATTGGGTAATGAGTAGTGAGTAATGAGTATGATTCTCATTACTCATTGCCAACATATTATTACTGTTGAGTGGAAAGTCTATTCCACAATAACAAAAAGCGAGAAACTTTTTCCTCCGAGTATCCTTTACCTTCTTCTAAATATCCAGAATCTTGGATGTGTAATAATTCTCCTTTTGAGTTTAGTACTAAAAAGTTTGGGAAACCGAAACGACCAGGATTATTATAGGCCTTAAAGAAAGCTTCGTTTTTATTTTCTTTACTATAGTTCACATGAATACTAACATAGTTTGCATTCAAAATCGAATCTACTTTTTTGTTATCACTTAAAAATTTATGAAAGTATCGGCACCAAATACACCAGTTGCCACCAACTTGTATGAGGATATTTTTGTTTTCTTTTTGAGCTTGAACTTTAGCTTCTGCTACTTGAGTGAAGGGGTCAACAGTGATACTGTAAATATCAAATTTCTCTTGTGCTTGAGCAAATCCAATTTGGACAAGCATTAGTATTAAGACTATTTTTAAAATTTTCATTTTTCTAAATTCTTAGTAAGTGATTCGAAAGCTTGATAATAATTATTTAAAGATAAGTCATTCGTAAAGAAAAAGAGATATGGTTCAATTAATTCTAATTCCATTAATTTGAACTGACCATTACTCCAAACACCATCTACTCTGGCATATAATGCGTCTTTGGCATATCTGTCGATATACTCTTGGGATGCCTTAATTAGTGTTTCATTGTTTTGGGGAGTAGTGATTTTCCCACCAAAGAAATGTTGTATTCTAAAGTCTCCCTCTTGTGCTACCTTAAGCAGTTGATGAGAAAACTTACCATTGAAATAAACAAAGGACCATTCGCCTTCTGTAATAATTTCTTTTTTTAAAGGTTGAACCAAGTAAGCTTGTTCTTTAATCCAGTTGTTAAATGTTGGTAGATGTTCCTCTATGTTTGTCTGCTTTACTCGCATAGTGTTCATAGCGCCACCACTTATACATGGTTTGATAATGAGTTCATCGGTTTCAAATTTTTCAAATAAAAAATTAAAATCAATTGCCTCGTTTTTTTCGATGATATAAGTAGGAACGATATTTAATCCATTCCAAGCAATATCTAAAAGGTAATGTTTATCGGCATTCCAACGTATAAGATCGGGTTTGTTTAAACAAGGAATATTATTGCTTTCTAAATAATCTAACCAACTATAAAATTGTTCTATTTTTCCTATAAAATAATCCCAAGTAGATTTAACAATAACCACATCATATGCTTTCCAATCAACTAATGGATTATCCCATACTTGAAGTTCCACTTGATGTCCATGTTGTTGAAATAAATTCAATAACATTTCATTTTCATCTGGCACCACAGATAAGTAACGACCAGTGTCTTGGTAGGTTGCAATTACAATATGCATTAGTATCCGTATTTATCTCTCCATAAATTTTGGAGATGTTTTCTTAATTCATGTTCACGGGCATTGTTACCGGGTTCATAAAATTTAGTTCCCGCAATGTTATCCGGTAAATATTCTTGTGCTTTGAAATTACCTTCAAATGCATGACTGTATAGATAATCCCTTCCGTAACCAATGTCTTTCATTAAACGAGTCGGAGCATTTCTAATGTGTAATGGAACGGGTAAGTCGCCAGTAGCACGAACAGTAGCTAGTGCATTTTCAATACCTTCATAGGAAGCGTTACTTTTTGCAGAGCTGGCTAAATAGGTTACTGCTTGAGCTAAAATTATTCTCGACTCTGGCATACCAATAAGGTTTACCGCTTGGAAGCAATTGTTGGCTAAAAGCAATGCATTAGGATTGGCGTTGCCAATATCTTCTGAGGCAAGAATAACTAAACGACGTGCAATAAATAGAGGATCTTCTCCTCCTTCAATCATGCGAGCAAGCCAATATAATCCGGCATTAGGATCACTACCTCGTATCGATTTTATAAAGGCAGAAATAATATCGTAGTGTTGTTCCCCAGCTTTATCATACATCGCCAAATTTTGCTGAACGATGTTCATCACGTACTCATTGTCAATTACACAAACTTTTGAATCGAACGATTGAATTACTAATTCAAAAACGTTTAACAATTTTCTGCCATCACCACCAGATAAACGAAGTAGAGCTTCGTGTTCTTGGATGTCAATTTTATATTCTTGTACCCACTTGTCTTTTTCAATAGCTTGATGTAGCATTTTTATTAAATCATCTTTTTCAAGAGGTTTTAAAATGTACACTTGGCATCGAGATAGTAATGCAGAGATGACTTCGAAGGAAGGGTTCTCTGTAGTTGCACCAATAAGTGTAACAATTCCTTTTTCAACCGCACCAAGTAATGAGTCTTGTTGAGATTTACTAAAACGATGAATCTCATCAATAAATAAAATTGGATTTTGAGAACCAAAAAAGGAATGGCTTTTTGCTTTATCAATTACTTCTCTAATATCTTTTACTCCAGAGTTTATAGCACTTAATGAATAGAATGGTCTGTTGAGTGTATGAGAAATTATGTTAGCTAAAGTTGTTTTCCCAACCCCTGGAGGGCCCCAGAAAATCATGGA
>CAJBVG010000287.1 GCA_903958995.1 uncultured bacterium
AGTACTAGCATTTCCAATGGTTCCAAAGGCTACTTCATTTCCATTGATCGAGAAATTATCGAAGCTCGCTAATTCTGGATTGTTGCGGTATAATTTTGAAGCTTGAGCTAAACCCACTAAGCGCGGCATTTGTCCGGCAGTTGGAGAAATATCTGCCGATGAATTTTTCATGGCTGTTAATCGTTTCCAAGAACCATCTTCATTTAAACTTCTTGTACCGAAATGTCCGTTCATGCTTCGTCCTGCCGAGCAAGGTTCAGCTTCAACATTAGGGAAAGCATAAAGTTGTGCAAAAAAATCTTTTACATTCGACATTCCTGTAGCGAACATAAACGTTTGATCGCGGTAATACCCAGATCTAAAATCACCATCACGAAATACTTTTGCCATCGCAATTTGCGCGACTTCTTTCCCATCACCAAAAATTCCAAACTTCGCCTTACCGGTAAGTACTTCTTTTCGTCCGAGTAAACTTGCTTGTCTACTTTCATTCGCAATTCGAAAATCATTTAATACGACTTCTTTAAAGTCATCGAAACTTAAATTTCCGGAAGCTGCTGAGGTTTGTTCTTTGTTGATAATTGACATATGCGAATTATTGCGTAATGCGACAAAAATAATGAATCGGGAGCAGACGAAGAAACTATTTATTAAGGCTAATAATTAGTACTTTAGTCCCCCATAAGCTGTAATCATATGTTTAAAAAACTACTTATTTTACTTATTTGCCTAAGTGCGAATACATTTCTAGCCCGAGCTCAAGATACCACTCATGTGCGTTCGCATAACGCGACCCATTTAAATTGGTATGGCGATTTCATTACGAAAACGAAATTCCCTTCGGCTGATACAAGTTATAAAAAAATCTTATTGAAGTTTACCATTGGCTGCCCTACCAATGGCTGTAGCGATTGGGATTATACCGTAAAAGTATATGCTCGCCGACCAATAGGTGTTGATACCGCAGGCCAACCTGTGTATGAACGTATTGAGTTTGCTCGATATATTACCCCTTATTCTGGCGATAAAAACTTTGGGTTTTACCGCGACTTCGATTTAGACATCACCGATTTTCGTTCGGTACTAACCGACTCCACCGAGATTGGTGTGAAATACGAAGGTTACTCGGATGGTTTTACCGTAAGCTTAGATTACTACTTTGTAAAAGGTACTCCTATTCGTGAAGCCTATAAAGTAGTGCCAGTATACTATGGTGGATTCCCTTATGGTGATCCTGCCAATTCTATCGAAAATTATTTAACCCCATTTAAATTCAGACCGAACGATTCTACTGACGAAGTGGGTATACATATTTTGCAAACTGGACATGGTTTTGGAGGGAATGAAGATTGCGCAGAATTTTGTCCGAAGTTTAATTTTGTAAAAATAAATGGAGTACAACGTTTCAGTAATTTAGTGTGGAAAGATAACTGCGGAGAGAACCCAATATTTGCTCAACCTGGGACTTGGTTATACGATCGCGCTAACTGGTGCCCTGGCGAAATGGTTCGTCCGTATTACCATGATTTAACTCCATACATTGGCAACGATTCTACCACATTCGATTTAAACATGACTCCCTTTACGAATGTAGGGAACAACTCATGCTCGTATAATGTGGCGGCTAATTTAATCTACTATAGAAATGCAGTAGCCAATATCGATTTATCATTAGAAGAGATTCTAGCCCCTAGCAAACGTTGGTCGAACGCACGTTTCAATCCAATTTGCGGACAACCAAAAATCAAAATAAAAAACAACGGAAGTCTGCCTGTTCAAGGAATAAAAATTACTTACGGTTTATCGATTTCAAGTAACTTACAAACATTTATTTGGAATGAAACTTTGGATCCTTATCAATCGGTAGAGATTACGTTGAACCCGATGAACTTACCAGCGAACCAAGAATTTATTGCAAACGTTTTGCCTTTAGATTCTACTTGGTTAGATTATGATATGTTTAATAACAGCGCAAGAACAACTTATAATTTAGTAAAAGCATTCCCTAAAAAATTCGGTATTGAATTCCGTGCAAACAGTGCACCCGATGAAAATAGTTATGAGCTTCAAGATGCTTCTGGAAATATTATTTTCTCGAGAGATGGATTTAAAGCTAATACCATGCATAAAGACACGGTAGATTTAGCAGTAGGTTGTTATACTTTTGTTGTGTACGATTCTGATAAAGATGGAATGTCGTTTTTCGCCAATAATGATGGTGTAGGTTCTATACGTTTTAGAGATATGGGCAATGCGATTGTACAAAGTTTCAATGCAAATTTCGGAACAGAGGTGAGATTCCAATTTGTAGTGGATAGTACCTTAACGGGGATATCGGAAACACCGGCAGAACAGAACTTCAACATCTACCCTAACCCAGCAAGCGACAAATGTTACCTAGAAAACAACAGTAATGAGCAGGTAAAAGGTGTCAAATTGTTTAGTTTACAAGGACAATTACTGCGCAATTACGACGGATTGTCGTCGGAAATGCCGATTACAATTGATTTATCGGGCTTAGCCAATTCGTATTATTTCATTGAAATAGAGACAGATAAAGGAATTTACAGAGAAAAATTGCTTATAAATAATGTCCGTTAATAGAATTGGAATACATTTTGATATTAACTAAAAATTAAAATACAGCTTAAGTACAAAAATTATAGTTTTAAGCGTTAAATTTGAAATCCAAAATAAGATTATAAAAATGAAAAAATTAGTACTATCAATTATCGCTCTAGCTGCATTCATTACAGCTTCAATTGCACAAACAGCACCAGCTGCACCAGCTGCACCTGAAAACCCAAATGCTGCTGACTTCAAATTTGAGAAAGAAGTTCATGACTTCGGAACTATTAAAGAAGGAACGCAAGCAGAATACGTATTTAAATATACGAACACTGGTAAAGAGCCATTAGTAATTACAAACGTACAGGCATCATGTGGTTGTACAACTCCAAAATGGACTAAAGAGCCAGTTAAACCAGGAGAAACTGGTCAAGTAACAGCAATTTATAACTCAAAAGGTCGTCCAGGAAACTTCAACAAAGCGGTAACTATTACTTCAAATGCTAAAACAGCTCAAAAAGTATTGTTTATTAAAGGAAATGTTGAGCCATCTACAGACGGAGCTAACTCAGAATCAGCAATGCCAGTAAAAAGAGACATCGCTGCACCAGTAGCTAAGCCGTAATATTTTTTATTGTAATAGAATTTTAAGACTTTTGTCCCGTCTTGCCGGAATGCGAGACGGGACTTTTTTTATACAGATACTGATGCCAAAAATTTCAAACAAAGGCGTAAACATGCCAGCGTCGCCAATTCGTAAATTGGTACCTTATGCAGACCAAGCAAAGCGTGAAGGAAAAACTGTTTATCATTTAAACATCGGCCAACCGGACATTGAAACTCCGGAGGGAATGTTAAATGCAATTAAAAATATTGATTTCAAGGTCTGGGCATACACTCATTCGGAAGGAATTCCAAGTTACAGAGCGAAGCTTGCCACCTACTACCAAAAGGTAGGGTTCAAAGGAATTGAAGCGAGTAATATTATTGTCACCACAGGAGGATCGGAAGCAATTACCATTGCAGTGAATGCTTGTTTAAATCCAGGCGATGAAGTAATTATCCCTGAACCATTTTATGCCAACTACAATGGTTTTACATGCATGGCAGATGTCATCATCAAACCTATTGTTTCTAAAATTGATAATGGTTTTGCCTTGCCAGCGATAGAGGATTTCGAAAAATTAATCGGACCAAAAACCAAAGCGATTATGATTTGCAATCCGAATAACCCAACGGGATATTTATATTCGAGAGCAGA
>CAJBVG010000288.1 GCA_903958995.1 uncultured bacterium
ACGGCTGAAACATTTATAATAATGTGTATGTTTAAACACATATATTTGAACTAAAATAAAAAACTCTTTATGAAAAGAATCACATTAAGCTTATTAGCTCTTGCCTTAGTAGCAACATCATTTGCAAAAGGATCAAAAAAATCAGAATCATTTAAAGTAGATGCTTCAAAAAGTTCTGTAAACTGGTTAGCGAAAAAAGTAACTGGTCAACACAATGGTACAATTACAATTAGCAACGGTACATTAGCATTAGCTAACGATAAAATTGTTGGTGGTAAATTTGAAATCGACATGACATCTATTGTTAATGCAGATTTACAAGGTGAGTGGAACACAAAATTAATTGGTCACTTAAAATCTGATGACTTTTTCAGTGTTGCAAAAAATCCAACTGCTAAATTAGATATCACTAAAGTTGAAACAAAAGAGAACAACACTATTGTAAATGGTAAATTAACGATTAAAGGTATTACACAAGATATTTCTTTTCCTGCATCAGTAAGCAAAAAAGGGAATGTTGTTGTAGCTATCGCTACTATTCGTATTGATCGTACTAAATACGATATCAAATACGGATCAAAATCATTCATCGAAGGAATTGGCGACAAAGCAATTGATGATGAGTTTGAATTACAAGTAAATTTAGTTGCAATAAAATAATTAGGTTAGTTTTATAAGAAGAGGCCGAGCAAATTGCTTGGCCTTTTTTATGCACTATTCGTTGGAATATTGATTCAATGAACTCTTTATACGAATACCTGTTTCAAAATATTCGAACTCTACAATACCGTGCTTATGGTCGTGGTACATTAAGCATTTCCAAGACTCTTCAACGGCTAGCTTGGCATAACGTTCTCTCCATTCCATAGCTAATCTCCCATCAAAATCATACTTCGCAATGAATCTTCTAATAACTTGAATAGCTTCAGGCATTATATCTCCACCATAAAAGAAGGTAGTACCATCTTCCATTATTTTTATGGTTTGATGAAATGGACAATGTGCTCCAGTTATTTCAAAAGATATAGAAGAATTTATCCAACCATCACCTTCCATCAAATGTAAACCTGTATATCTTCGAAGTTGTTCTAAAGGTTCTCTTCTGTATGACTTAGACTCTTTGCTTAATGCGAATGCAAGTTCATCAGATTGAATATAATAATCGGCATTGGGGAAAGATGGCTCCCAGTTGTTTCCATTATGCATCATCATTCCACCTGCATGATCAAAGTGTAAATGACTCATCACAACTTTAGTTACATCATTTGGATTGTACCCCTCTTTTATAATATTTGCATGAATGATTAATTCTCCTTCAGCATTTCGGTAACCCAAACCAGTATCTAGTAAGATCAAATCATCCTTTAATTCAACTAAAAAGGGTTGAACGTGTACAAAAATAGATGCCGGACGAGATTTAGGATCATCAAGTACAGGATTGAATGGTTTAAATTCTTTAGATTGATCTACGGAGTAGAATCCTTCGTTTAGGGCAAATACTTTCGACATTTATTTAAAAAACTGCTTTTATAGGCTTACAGAATTCCGGTCAGTTTTGTATCTTTCGCATAAATACAAGGTGAATTCTAAAAAATAATAACCTGGTCTCAAAGATATGGAAAAAAGGTGGGTAGAAAATAAGTTGTCGGATGAAAAAATGGTATCGCTATTAGCAGACCAGCTAAACATAAATTCCATCATTGCGACGCTTCTCGTGAACAGAGGTATTACATGTTTCGAACAAGCTGAGGAATTCTTCAGACCAAAATTAGAACAATTACATGATCCTTTTTTAATGAAGGACATGGATATTGCAATAACAAGAATAGAACGAGCAATTGCTTCAGGAGAGAAAATATTAATCTATGGCGATTATGATGTGGATGGAACCACGTCTGTAGCATTGGTGTTTTCGTTTTTCAAAACCATCTATGCTAATTTAGAGTATTACATTCCCGATCGATATAAAGAAGGGTATGGTGTTTCTTATGCTGGTATCGATTATGCCTATGAAAATAATTTCAGCTTAATTGTCGCATTAGACTGCGGAATAAAAGCGAACGATCATGTAGCTTATGCAACAGAACGAAATATAGATTTTATTATTTGCGATCACCATTTACCAGGTGACGAAATTCCAAAAGCAGTTGCAGTATTAGATCCTAAACGATTAGATTGCCCCTACCCTTATAAAGAACTGTCGGGTTGTGGAATTGGATTTAAATTAGTGCAAGCCTATGCACAAAAGAATATTATTGAATTTGACAAAATCATGGGATTGCTTGATTTGGTTTCGGTAAGTATTGCATCAGACATTGTACCCGTAACTGGAGAAAATAGAGTATTAGCACACTTCGGATTAATTCAATTAAACACGAACCCTCGTCCGGGATTACAAGCCTTAATCAACATCAGTAATTTGAAAGATATCTCATTAACTGATGTGGTTTTTTTTATTGGGCCACGTATAAATGCTGCTGGTAGAATAGACCATGCACAACACGCTGTAAGTTTATTAAATGCTGAAACAGAAAAAGAAGCTTTTGATTTTTGTGAAGTATTAAATATTAAAAATAACGAACGAAAAGAATTCGACCAAACCATCACCTTAGCAGCAATCTCTTTAGTTGAAGAAGATGATGATGCGAAAAACAGAAAGTCAACAGTATTGTATAATGCTGATTGGCACAAGGGGGTTATTGGAATTGTAGCTTCTCGATTAATTGATAAGTACTATCGACCTACCATTATACTTACTGAATCAAATGGGCATGCAGCAGGTTCTGCACGTTCGGTAAATGGATTTGATATTTATGAAGCGATAAGCGCTTGCAGTCATTTATTGGAACAATACGGTGGACATAAATACGCAGCAGGATTAACAATGAAAATTGAAAACATCCCAGCATTTGTAGAAGCTTTCGAAGAAATTGTTGCGAGTACCATTAAAGAAGAATCATTACATCAAGAAATTGAAATTGAATCAGAAATTAGTTTAAATGAATTCAATTCTAAATTCTACAGAATACTTAAACAATTCGCACCTTTCGGGCCAGAGAATATGAAGCCGGTGTTTTTGGCAAGAAATGTACAATTGGCAAGTGAAGTAAAAATAATTGGCAAGAACAATGCAAATCATTTGAAATTCTCGGTTGTACAAAACAGCAGTTATTTATTTGATTGTATTGCATTCGGATTAGGACAATACAAAACGTTACTCGAATCATCAGAATACTTCGACATTTGTTTTACAATTGAAGAAAATACGTGGAGAGAGAAAACAACTATACAATTAAACATTAAGGACATTCGCACGAACTAATTATATGCTGGAACTTAGAGCAGAACATTTAATAAAAACTTACAAAAAGAGAACCGTTGTAAACGATGTATCTTTTAATGTTAAGCAAGGTGAAATCGTAGGCTTACTTGGACCAAACGGTGCGGGTAAAACCACATCCTTTTACATGATTGTTGGATTAATTAAACCTAATCACGGACGAATATTTTTGCAGGATGAAGACATTACGAACGAGCCGATGTACAAACGTGCACAAAAAGGAATTGGTTACTTGGCTCAAGAAGCATCTGTATTTAGAAAGCTTACTGTTGAAGAGAATATACTTGCTATTCTTCAGATGACAGATTTAAATGTTGATGAACAAAAACAAAAGCTAGAAGAACTTATTGATGAATTTAGTTTACATAAAGTAAGAAACAACCGAGGTGATTTATTATCGGGTGGCGAACGTCGTAGAACTGAAATTGCTAGAGCATTAGCTGCTGATCCAAGTTTCATTTTATTGGATGAACCATTTGCTGGAGTAGACCCTATTGCTGTTGAAGAGATTCAAACTATTGTTGCAAAACTTAAAAAGAAAAACATCGGCATACTCATCACCGATCATAATGTACAAGAGACTTTATCAATAACAGATCGAGCTTATTTACTTTTCGAAGGATCGATATTGAAATCGGGTACAGCAGAAGAACTTGCAGAAGACGAGCAAGTAAGACGAGTGTATCTAGGGAAGAACTTTGTATTACGTAGAAAAAATAGTTAAGCAGAACCATGACTTTTATCAACTCCATTCTTTCTTGGGTAATGAAAAAAAGAATTCATCAAATTGAATTCTTCATGAAGTACCCGCATGAAGTTCAAGAAGAATGGCTACATAGTTTAATACTCACCTCTAAGCAAACAGAGTGGGGTAAACAATATGATTATAAAAGCATCGAGTCTGTTCAAGAATTTAAATCGAGAGTACCCATCCAAAATTATGATAGCTTAAAACCATACATCGAAAGGATGTTATTGGGAGAGCAAAATGTATTGTGGCCTTCAGAAATAAAATGGTTTGCTAAATCTTCAGGAACTACAAACGATAAAAGTAAATACATTCCAGTAAGTACAGAGTCATTAGAAGAATGCCATTACAAAGGTGGGAAAGATTTACTTTCTATTTATTGCCACAACAGACCAGAAACACAAATATTTACAGGCAAGTGTTTAGTACTTGGTGGAAGTCATCAAATTAATCCGATGAACGATGAAACCCAGTACGGAGATTTATCTGCTGTGTTAATTAAGAACTTACCTATTTGGGCAGAATTTCATAGAACACCAGAGTTATCTATAGCATTAATGGATAATTGGGAGGAGAAAATTGAAATGATGGCTAATTCTACCATTCCAGTTAATGTGACTAATATTTCGGGAGTACCAACATGGACCATTATTTTAGCGAAACGCATTTTAGAAATAACTGGGAAGAAAGATTTATTAGAAGTATGGCCTAATTTAGAATTATATTTTCATGGTGCTGTAAGTTTCGCTCCATATCGAGAGCAGTTCAATAAACTGATTCCATCTAAGGAAATGTATTACCTCGAAACATATAATGCATCAGAAGGCTTCTTTGGCATACAGGATCAAGACCATTCATCGGATATGTTATTGATGCTAGATTATGGTATCTATTATGAGTTTATACCGATGGAAGAAATTGATAATGAATTTCCAAAATCATTAGACTTAAGTGAGGTTGAATTGAATAAAAATTACGCCATGGTGATTAGCACCAATGCTGGTTTATGGAGATACATGATTGGCGATACCGTTAAATTCACATCACTTGCACCGCACCGAATTCTAATCACAGGTCGAACCAAACATTTCATAAATGCATTTGGAGAAGAGCTTATCATTGACAATGCAGAACAAGCCTTAGTGATTGCCTGTGCAGCTACCGGAGCTATTATTAAAGACTATACAGCCGGGCCAATTTATTTTGGAGAAGAAGCATCGGGAGCGCACGAATGGATTATTGAATTTGAGAAAGCACCAAATTCGATTTCAGATTTCAATAAGCAATTAGACGATAGTTTGAAAAATCTGAATTCAGATTATGAAGCAAAACGAAAAGGAGATATTGCTTTAAAAGCACCAACAGTACACGTTGCTCCAATGAATACATTTTACAATTGGATGAAAAATAGAGGTAAATTAGGTGGGCAACATAAAGTGCCGCGTTTATCGAATAACAGGCAATACCTCGATGAAATATTAACGTTGCTTTGATTGAATATTTTTTCGAATCATAGCATTCGAACCATATACAGAAATGGTTAATCCCGCCACAGGTTGAATAGTATTGTAATTTATAAATGGTGTAACTGAAATTCCGAAATCATAAACTGGCTTTAGAATAATTTCGGCTTGTGCTTGTATACCTACACCAAAGGTCTTATCACCTTTTATAGACCTTGCAGTATCTAAAGGATAATATGCAGCATAATTAAACGAGGGGCCAATAAAACCTGCTACTTTCCAATATTGTTTCTCGATACGATAAACACTACGACCAAATTTGAAGTCGTGTAAATATATCGTTCCACCACCCAAGGCTAAATACTCTTGAGTAATTGCTCTATAACCTGTAAACCACAAACGATCTTTTTTATCGAAAAAATGATAATCAACACAAAAGTTGGCATTGTTTATGTTTTTTATCACAGGATAAAACGTCGGACCAAAACCGAACAACACCCAGTTGTTTCTTTCTTTGAATTTGTAATCACCAATGTAATATTCTAAAAATTTCTTCGGTTCTTTTTTAGTAGGTACTAATTCTGGCTTTTGCGCATTAGCAACCTGATTAAAAAAGCTGAGGAAAAAAATGATGTAAAAATACTTTATTGGTTTCATGCGTGATGATGTTCTTTTTTAGGGAAAACTAATGAAGCAATAATACTTAAAGCTAATATCAATACAATTACGATTAAAGAATGTATGGTTTCAAACCCAATGCTATGTAACCAATCATGAGCTAGCATTTTTACACCAATGAACGTTAACAGTACAGATAGGCCGATTTTTAAATAATGGAATTGATGTATCACATTAACTAATAAAAAGAACATTGATCTTAATCCTAAAATGGCGAAAATATTAGAGAAAAAAACAATGTAAGGGTCTTTCGTTACAGAAAATATTGCAGGAATAGAATCTACAGCAAAAATCAAATCAGTGAATTCTATAACAATTAATACAATAAACAAAGGTGTAACCAAATTGACGCCTCCTTTTCTAACAAAAAAGTTTCTTCCTACATAACGAGGAAATACTTTAAATAGTTTAGAAGCAAATTTTACAGCAGGATGATTTTCTGTTTCAATTTTTTCCTCTTCATTACGTTTCACAAACATCATCACTCCTGTATAAACTAAGAATGCACCAAATAGGTATAATATCCATTCAAATTCGCGGATCATGGTTGCGCCAAGAAATATGAATAAGAAACGCATAATAATTGCACCTAAAATCCCCCAGAACAATACTCTATGGTAATATTTTTCACGAACACTAAATGCTGTAAAAACTAAAACGATTACAAAAATATTATCGACAGATAATGCATATTCAATTAAATAACCAGTAATGAACTCGAGTGCTAAATTGCTTCTATAAAGCTCTAAACTTGCCAAGTAGTCGGTTGGTATGATGTTTATATTATGCTTGTGAAGCATCACTACCTCGCGTAATCTATCCATTGAATCCACTCCGTGAATCCACTCTCCGTGTAAAGTTAAGAGTACATAAAATGCTAAAGCAAAACACACCCAAATTAAGCTCATGATTACCGCTTCGCGATATTTAATAACATGGTCTTTTTTATTGAACACTCCTAAATCAAAGGCCAACATTAAAACAATAAATATGGCAAAACTGGAGATAAATAGTAATTCGTTACTCATTGATTATTTTTTTCTTTCTGTGGTAAAACGTACTAATTGTTCTAGAGATTCGCGCGACTCTGTTGAAGGGAATTCACTAATTAAGTCGAATGCCTTTTTCTGAAACTCAAACATTTTCGATTCTGCGTATTCAAGTCCTTTCATATTTCGAACGAACTCTATTACTTGCTGAACAGCTTCAGGTTCTTCGTTGTGATTTTTAACTAAGTTGATGATTGCTCTCTTCTGTGCTTTATCGGCATTGTTTAAAGCATAGATCAAAGGCAAGGTGATTTTCTTTTCTTTAATATCAATTCCTTTAGGTTTACCAATATCGTCTAATGCAAAATCTAATAAATCATCTTTAATTTGGAAAGCCATTCCAATGTATTCTCCGAAGAGTCTCATCTTTTCAACAACTTCATCGGTAGCATTGGCAGAAGCTGCACCACTAGCACAACACGAAGCAATAAGAGATGCTGTTTTCTGACGAATAATATCGTAATATACTGACTCTACAATATCGAGTCTTCTAACTTTTTCTATTTGTAGAAGCTCTCCTTCACTCATGTGTTGAACTGCATCAGAAACTATTTTTAGTACTCGGTGCTCGTTATTTTCAACTGATAGTAGTAGTCCCTTTGCTAAAAGGAAATCGCCCACTAGCACTGCGATCTTATTTTTCCAAACAGCATTAATAGATAAAAAACCACGACGTTCGTAAGCATCATCAACCACATCGTCGTGAACTAAAGATGCAGTATGAAGTAATTCTACTAAGGCTGCTGCACGATGTGTAGATTCTGAAATTCCTCCGCAAAGCTTTGCAGAAAAGAAAACAAACATCGGGCGCATTTGCTTGCCTTTGCTTTTGTAGATGTAATGTGTGATACGATCTAATAGAGGCACACTGCTTTTCATCGAAGACTTAAATTTGTCTTCAAAGTCATTCAGTTCTTTCTCTATTGGTTTACGTATTATATTTAAATCGAGCATTCTGGCAAATTAAACTGCAAAATAAAAAGAAAATCCCGCAATGGCGGGATTTTAAATGGTATTTCTTATAAAACTTATACGATGGTATTCCATCCAAATATATCCTCGGACGCACCGGTTCGAATATCCATGAGCTTATGTTTTACTCTCATCATAAACGTTTCTGGTGTAGCAACTGGTAATGTATAATCTATACCTTCTATGCTAATACGATCTATTGGCGCAACAACTGCTGCTGTACCTGCACCAAATGCTTCTTGAAGTTTACCTGATTTTAACCATGACTCTAATTCTTCAACACTGATTTTGCGTTCTTCATGTTTCATCCCTAAAATCTCCGTTAACTGAAGTATTGAATCACGAGTTACTCCATCTAAAATAGAATCTGAAGTTGCTGGAGTTATTAATAGTCCATCAACAACAAACATCACATTCATTGTTCCTGATTCTTCAATGTATTTATGTTCTTTACCGTCTGTCCAAAGCACTTGATCATATCCTTCCGATTTTGCTAATTGTGTTGGATAGAATGATGCTCCGTAGTTACCTGCACATTTTGCATAACCAGTTCCACCTTTAATAGCACGAGAATAATGCGTTTCTACTTTAAGTTTTAATGGAGTGCCGTAATAAGGACCAACTGGACCACTGAAAATAATAAACTTATACTCTTCAGCAATTTTTACTCCGAAACGAGCTTCCGAAGCAAATACAAATGGACGTATGTATAACGAATGCCCCTCGCCTTCTGGAACCCAATTACGATCTACATCAACAACTTTTTTCAAAGCTTCTGTAAATAAATATTCAGGAACGGTAGGCATACACATTCTTTCTAATGAACGATTAAAACGTTGTAGATGTTTTTGTATACGGTAGATGGAAATTTTACCATCTTTCATTCGGAATGCTTTCATCCCTTCGAATACACTTTGCCCATAATGAAGCGCCAATGTAGCCGGATTTAAAGAAAGATCACTGTAAGGGATTACTTTGGCATCATGCCAATCTTGATTGTGATAATCGGCAATAAACATGTGATCAGATATCACAGCGCCAAATTCATTTTGTTCTACTAAATCTTTGCTTAAACGCGTAGAGGTTGATTTAAGCACAGTAATATCCTCTAACTTTGCCATGTGTTTTTGTAAGTATTTGTGCTACAAAAATGGTAAAAATAGATGGGATATTCTTATTTTTTTATAAATCATAATACTGATAATCAAGTATATACAATACGACTGATAAAAAAATAGACTCACAAACTGAGAAAAGCACTATTCTGCTTGGTAATGCTTTGCTAGTTTTTCGAAAATTTCTTGAAATGTAAATGGTTTAGTAATAAAGTCGCTTGCTCCTGCATCCATTGCTTTTTCGCGCTCTGAAACTTCAGCACGCGCTGAAACAAAAATTACTGGGGTTTCGGTAAATGCTGGATTAGATTTGAACTTTTCTATGAATTCAAAACCATTCATCACTGGCATCATTAAGTCGCATAAAACAATATTAGGCGTGAATGATTTGATAACCTCTAAAGCATCTTCACCATTTTGGGCAGCGCCAACGTCGATACCTTTCAGTTCGAACATTTCAACAATATTGTCGCGAATCGAGGATTCGTCTTCAATGATTAATACTTTCATTTTATTAGTTAGGTAATAAATGTACTAGCTTAATTCTCCTCTTAAATTTTTAGAGAGCAAATTGATAATTTCATTTTTATCTGATATATTTCCCAACAAATACATCAATTTACTAATAGCAGCTTCAAAAGTAATATCGTGCCCTGATATAACACCAATTTCAGATAAATGTTTACTAGTTTCATAACGACCTAGCTGTACAGTTCCTCCACCACATTGGGTAATGTCTAAGAAAATAATTCCTCTTTTGCTTGCTTCTTCTAAAGCCTGGATAAACCATGTTTCAGTACTCGTATTGCCAACACCAAAACCTTCTAATAATACTGCATCAATATTTGGAGTATTTAATACCGCTTGAACAAATTGTTCTGAAATTCCGGGGAAGAGTTTCAAACTCGCACATGCTCCCGAAAATTCGGTATGTACAATTAACGGTTCTGTAGGTGTACTTAATATTACGTCTTTATTATATTTTATGTCTACTCCAGCTTCCGCTAAGATTGGATAGTTTGGAGATTTAAATGCGTCGAATTTATCGGCATGAACTTTAGTTGCTCGGCAACCTCTAAACAAATGATAATCGAAGTAAATACATACTTCTGGTACAGTTGCAGTACCATCTTCATTTTTCGATGCTGCAATTTCTAATGCTGTAATTAAATTTTCTTTAGCGTCTGTTCGTATTTCGCCAATAGGTAATTGAGAACCGGTAAGTACTACTGGTTTTGCTAAATTCTCAAACATATAGGCTAATGCTGAAGCAGTATACGCCATCGTATCTGATCCGTGTAAAATTACAAATCCATCAAATTTTGTATAAGAGGCTGCAATTAATACGGCGATTTTCTTCCAATCCTTCGGACTCATATTCGAAGAGTCGATTAATGGTTTAAAAGAAATTACTTCTAAATGATAATCTAATCTGTTTAGTTCAGGTACATTATTTTTGATGTTATCAAAATCAAAAGGCACTAACTGCCCGTCTTGATCTTGAACCATTCCTATAGTTCCACCTGTATATATTATTAGAATACGATTCATTTTTTATAAAAATTTGATTTTACTTTTCCATATACATTCTACATTCTCACCAGCTTGTGAAATATCAAACTGATCTTTGAACATATTGGAAATTCGATTTACAATATATAAGCCTAAACCTAATCCTTGTTGCTCATAACTATTACGTTCTACTTGTGTAAATGCTCTAGCAGAGTTAATAGGGATAGCATTGTTGATTTTATTTTTATTATTCGTCGTTAATACAAATGAATCGTCAATAATTTCAAAAACTACTTGTGCTTTGGTTTCTGCTGGACTAAATTTATATGCATTATCTAATACTTCACGAATGATTAAGTAGAAGTATTCTTTGATAAAGAAATTTTCAGGTAATTTAAACTGAATATCGAATTTGCTTTTATCTAATTTCTTTTCATGCTCTAAAACCTCCGTAATTATTTGATCTATCTGCGATTTAAAGTTATCTATACTTACGTATTTAAAATTAGTTTCTAGTTGATATACACCTGAAAGTAATAATAGATTTGTAATAGTACGTTTTAAACGAGATACCGATAATCTAAAAATCGAATCTAATTCGTCATCTACATTTGAGTTTTTACTTATTAAATGATAGACATTTTGAATAACGTTTATTGGAGTAAACAATTCGTGGTTGGCAATATTTTTCCAATGTTCAAAAGATTTTGTATACTCTAAATGAATATGATCATTTATCTTTTTCTTTTTGCCAATCTGAGTATTTACAGCAGCTAATAAATCTTGAAGATCAAAAGGTTTCGTAATATAATCTTCAGCACCAATCGACATCCCCTCTCTAATATCTTTCGATTCTACTTTAGCAGTAATTAAAATTATAGGAATTAAATTTGTTGAACTATCGATTTTTAGTTCCTTCATCATTTCCAAGCCAGTCATTTCTGGCATCATAATATCTGTAATAATTACATCAGGAATATTTTTCTTAGCTGCTTCAAGTCCTATCTTTCCATTTTCCGACTCGTAAACATCAAAGCCATTGTATTCGAAATACTCTACTATATTCCCCCTGATGAGTTCATCATCTTCCACAATGAGTATCGAATTCTTTTTCATGTTTATAATGTAGTTGGAATAGATATAATGAATGAACTACCTTCATTTAATTTAGATGCCACATCGATATATCCTTTGTGTAAATCTAAGAAATATTTCACTACTACAAGTCCTAAACCTGTACCCGGTAGATTACGAATATTTGATGCTCGGAAGAATGAAGTAAATAATTTCTCTAAATCTTCATCTGGAATACCAATACCATAATCTTTTACTTCAATTCTTACATGTGTATCGTTAAGTTCGATATTGATATCAATCGTTTTAATCGTTAAAGAATATTTTATTGCATTTGAGAATAAATTACTTAAAACATGATGAATCATATTTCGATCAAATCGCATCATTAATGTTTTTTGATTTGATTTGATGTTTATTTTAAAATTAGAATATGAATGTTCAGCCTTAACTTCGTTTAGGATTAATAATAAATCATAAAGTTCAAAATTAGCAGTGATTCCACCCGATTCAATTTTGCTAATTAACAATACTTCGTTCATTAACTCTGTCATTCGCTTTATTTGCTCATTAACTTTGCTAGTGTGCTTTTGAAT
>CAJBVG010000289.1 GCA_903958995.1 uncultured bacterium
AACAGATTGAATAATCGTAAATGGCGTATTTAAAACTAAAGAAGCATTTTGTGGGTTCCCCCACCTAGAAGCGCTGATGGTTTGAATGGGTTTGGTTTGTGTTCCACCTCGAGCAGCAATAACTAACAATCCTAAATATAAAATTACTGTAATTGTTTTTAATGCAACATATGGCTTGTTTTCAATTACTCTTATTTTTAATGTCCTTTTGTATAATACATAAAGCATATATGTTAGTATTCCCGAAATGATTAACAACCACCAGTAATCTTTAATGTAACTCGGTAACATTTGCCAAATATCATTCTCACCGCTAAACAATTCGAAACCTGTTCTCTTTTTTTGAAATCTGAAATATTCAATATCAATAATATTAAATAAAATTCCCGCAAAATTACTTGTCAAAAAAACAAACATTAACACCTTGTCATATATTCTATTTGGACTAAAATACAAACTTGGTATTACGAGCAGAATGTATAATAAATTGATGTATACGATAGCGGATAGATCGAATAAAATGCCAGACAAGAATGCTACAAATAAGTCGCTTAAGCTAGAATTGGAAAAACTATCGTAGTTGTAGATCAAAAATATAAGTCTACAAATGAAGTAAATCGCTAATAATAAGAGCAATCTGCGTGTTAACACACGAATATGTAAGAATTTATAGGATAACATGAATACTTAAAACCTTTGAAAGCACAATATTATTTGATTTTTATTGAATATTAACTGAATATAAAAAAATATTCTATTTTTGTCGCTCATTATGTGGATTGATTTGCTCGATTGCAACCACTCTAAAAAAAAGGCTAAAGCAGGAATACTGCAATCTATCCTTTCAACCCGCATCATATTGTAAACATTAAGAAATAATTATGTCATATTTATTCACTTCGGAGTCCGTTTCAGAGGGACATCCAGACAAAGTAGCCGATCAGATTTCTGACGCTTTAATTGATAACTTTTTAGCATTTGATGCTTCTTCAAAAGTAGCTTGCGAAACCTTAGTAACCACAGGTCAAGTAGTTTTAGCTGGTGAAGTAAAGTCAAGCGCTTATTTAGATGTACAAGAAATTGCACGTGGTGTAATCCGCAAAATCGGTTACACTAAATCAGAATACATGTTTGAAGCCAATTCTTGTGGTATTTTATCTGCAATTCATGAGCAATCAGCAGATATTAACCAAGGTGTTGAGCGTAAAAAGAAAGAAGATCAAGGTGCTGGTGACCAAGGTATGATGTTTGGTTATGCAACGAACGAAACTGCTGATTACATGCCATTAGCATTACATTTGGCTCATTCATTACTTATTGAACTTGCTGCTATTCGTCGTGAAAACAAAGAAATTAAGTATTTACGCCCTGATGCAAAATCGCAAGTAACATTAGAATACGACGATAATAATCGTCCAGTTCGTATCGACTCAATCGTTATTTCTACTCAACATGATGATTTCGATTCGGAAAAGAAAATGTTAGACAAAATCAAAGCTGACATTATTAAAGTGCTTATCCCTAGAGTAATGAAGAAATACCCTAAGTATAAATCATTATTCAACGACAAAATCAACTATCACATTAACCCAACTGGTAAATTCGTTATCGGTGGACCACATGGTGATACAGGTTTAACAGGTCGTAAGATTATTGTTGACACTTACGGTGGTAAAGGTGCTCACGGTGGTGGAGCATTCTCAGGTAAAGATCCTTCAAAAGTAGACCGTTCTGCAGCATACGCGACTCGTCATATTGCAAAGAACATGGTTGCGGCTGGTTTATGCGAAGAAGTGCTAGTACAAGTATCCTATGCAATTGGAGTTGCTAAACCAATGGGTATTTATGTTAATACTTATGGAACAGCAAAAGTAAAAATGACAGACGGTGAGATTGCTAAGAAAATTGAAAAGATTTTCGATATGCGTCCATATGCTATTGAGCAACGTCTAAAATTACGTAATCCTATCTATTCGGAAACAGCTGCTTATGGCCATATGGGTCGTAAAAACGAAGTGGTTACTAAAACGTTTAAATCTCCAGGGGGAAAAGACATTAAAGTGAAGGTGGAGTTATTTACTTGGGAGAAATTGGACTATGTAGAGAAAGTGAAGAAAGATTTCAAATTGAAATAATATCAATTAATAGATATAAAAAAGCCCCGGAGGATACCTTCGGGGCTTTTTTGTTGCATATATGCATGTTTTTTAAAAAAGTTGCATATATGCAGGTAATTGGTGGCACGACTTAAGTCATGCCACCAATCTTTAAACAATGCTTTTATTTCAATGTCTCATCCAACCATCTATAAAACTCTCTCTGCCACAAAATGCTATTCTGCGGCTTAGTCACCCAATGCCCTTCATCAGAGAAATATAAAAATCTGCTTTTGATCCCTTGCAATTGTGCTGCCGAAAAAGCTTGTAAGCCTTCACCTAGTGGCACTCTAAAATCTTTTTCATTGTGTATTACTAAAATTGGTGTATTCCAATTTTGTACAAATTTATGTGGCGAAAATGCTTCGTACGATTTTGGTTTTGGGTTTTTCCAATATGCTCCTTCTAAATCATGATTCGCAAAAAACACTTCTTCTGTTGCACCATACATACTCTCCAAATTAAATACACCACAATGAGCAATGAAAGATTTAAAGCGGTTATTATGATGACCAGCTAACCAGTACACAGAGTAACCTCCGTAGCTTGCTCCAACAGCAGCTCTAAGAGTAGTATCAATGTATGGCTCCTTACTTACATCGTCAATCGCCGAAAGCAAGTCATTCATCGCTTGACCTCCCCAATCTCCGCTAATCTCATCATTCCACTCTTGCCCAAATGATGGCAAACCTCTTCTGTTCGGAGCAATAACTACATATCCTTTTGATGCCATTAATTGATAGTTCCATCGGTAAGAAAAATTTTGACTTACTGTACTTTGTGGTCCACCTTGACAAACAAGTAAGCTTGGATATTTTTTATCCTTATCGAAATTCGGTGGGTAAATTACCCAAACTAACATTTCCTTATCATCTGTTGTGGTAACCATTCTTTTTTCCACTCTTCCCAATTTTAAACTTTCTAAAATTGCATCGTTAGTATGTGATAGTAAATAAGCATTACCTTTCAACGTTTCTATTCTGTAAATCTCTGTTGGTGCACTCATGTTTACTCGAGTGGCAATAATATTTGACACTTTACCATCAAATGATAATTCTATTCCTCCTAAATCACTTAAGCCATTCGTGATTTTACGAATTGCATCTTTCTTAGCTGTTAATGAATATGAAAATAATTGATGAATTGCATCTACGCAACTTGTAAAATAAATGGTTTTCGAATCCTTTGTCCAAACAATGTTATCTGCACTTTGATCTAAATTAGCTGTTGCTTCAACAAGTAACTTGCTAGTTAAATCCATTATCATCAATCTGTTTTTATCGGCTTCGAATCCTGCACGTTTCATGCTTAACCATGCAATGTACTTGCCGTCTGGAGAAAATTTTGGGTCTACATCATAACCAACATTTGGAGCAGAGATGTTAATCGTTTTACCTGTTTCAATATTATATAAATATATTTCTGTGTTAGTGCTTACTGCATAAGCAGTACCACTTTCTTTTTTGCATGTGTATGCAATCGATTTGCCATCAGGGCTCCAACTCATTTGTTCTTCACCACCGAAAGGTTGTGTAGGTGCATCGAATTTTTCTCCTGGCATAACGTCAACTACAGCACCAAGCTTACCATCTTCGTACGAACTATACATTACATGGCTAAATGCTCCATCTTCCCATTGAGTCCAGTGACGCATCATTAATCCATCATATTCTAATGCATTTGCTTTAGGTAAATCTGGATATCTTTTTTTAACTGTGTATTCTAAATCTATTTCTTGTGAAAAATAAATATGCTTTTGTGTTGGTGAGTAATTAAAATTATAAACCCCACCATCGATGTTACTTATCTGTTTTTTATCTGTTCCATCTGAATTCATCTCCCACAATTGCGACTCGCCGGATTCGGCACTTAAATATCCAATTTTTTTACCATCGGGTCTCCAACGTGCATTCGATTCTGATGTTGGTGTTGCTGTTAATTGCTTAGGTGTGCCTCCAGCTGATGGCACTAACCATAAATCAGTACTCCCTTTGTTTTCATCTACCTTATAGGTGGTTATTTGATAAACTACTGACTTGCCATCAGGAGAAACTTTAGGTTCGGCAACACGACCAAATTTCCATAACGTTTCTGGTTGCATTGTATTTTGAGCAAATGAACTGCCTCCAATTAACAATGCCGAAATAAATAATAATCTTTTCATGAGTATATCGTGGTATTTAATTACATCCTTTATAGGCCATATAACCAACAACAAGCCAAGCTATTCCTTTTATAAGAAAAAAAAGAAAGCCCAGGAGTCCTAGTTTCTTTAGCCATTGCGTTTTTTGTTCTTGTTTCATTAAAATGAAATGGAGAGATTTAATTTAAAAGCTAAGTTATCCTTTTCTACAGAATTTTTATAGGCCCCATACCTATAATAAACACCAAGACCTAATCCAGTATTATAAATATTTGATTTTAATACCAGTAAATCACTAAATAGTAATCCACTTTCAACATATCCTTTTTCCATAGTCTTAAACACTACTCCTGTGTGTTGGGTAGTATTCGATAAGCTTCCTATTCCATAAGCTGTAGAAATGCCTATGCCAGGTTTAACATATTTGCTTTGATAAAGTAATTTACCGAAATCATGTAGCACAAACAAACTCGCTTGTTGTGTTGATAGAAATTCATTCATACGCATGGTTTCAAAATAACCTTGACTCGCCAAACTGAAACTTCCATTATAGTTTGATCTACCTGTGTATGCGAATGGATATGGCACACTTCCTTTAATGTATCCAGCAGATAATTGTACATGCGTGATTCCAATATTACGAATGGTAAACGCTTTCTTAATACTTAAATCAAACTTCCAATAATCGCCTTTCCAATTATCATCTATACTTTTTGCATAAGCCATGTTAAACCACACCACTGGATATTTAGTGCCTAGAGAAATTCGTTGTTTAGATTGTCGCATAAAGGTTTCTCGGTATGCCCATCGTGTACTCATACCAATCTCACGTGTTTCAAAAATGTTAAACATTTTAGCATCTTGTGTAAATTGATAGGCATTAGTTACGCTTCTTTTATATTGCGATGCATATACATAATGTAATAAATATTTTTGTGAGCGAATACTCAATTGACTCTCTATACCTTCTTGCCAATCCATGTTGTTCATTAGTATGTTTCGATAAGTATCGAATTTCGTTTTCTTGTCTCCTCTAAAAAATGTTCCTCCAGATTCAACTACATCTTTAGATATACTTGCTTTCCATTCTATATCTTGTTTTAAAAATATTGGAACAGTAAGACTGCTTCCATACTTAAATTGATGATCTTTTGTACCCCAAGCAAAATAGGCCTCTGTGTTAAAATATTTGCTGAATTTTTCTGATGTCCCAATGCCTAGACCTAAACGGATTCCTTCATAATCATTATATGAACTAATTATTCTCTTTAAATCAAATTGTATATATCCATAAGGAATATATCCTTTTGTGAACACATCAAATAACTTCGCTTTCTCATCAAATTTTTCTGCTTTGCCTATACTATCAACTATATAATACGTTTGTTTTTCTAATCGATCTAAGGTATCTACTCGATATTTATTTAATAGCGAATCGGAATTATTTTTAATTGATTTTCTATCGTAATCTATAACTACTCCATCAAACTTTTTCTTTGTCTGATCAACTCCTATTTCTATATCTTTAATATATGTTCTGCCTATTCCAATCATCTTCCTGTTTTCAATTTGAACTAGAGAAACTAAATCCAAGTCAGTATTGAGTTGTGTGGGAAACCATGCGCCACTTATTTTCTCATATTGTTGCTGAACTTTGATTTTGAAATATGAACTTTTTTCGGGTTCTGCAATAACATTTTGCACTGCATATCCATCTTTATTAATATAGAGTAGACCTTTTAATCCATCGAAATTTCTTCCTTTGCCAGGCTTAAATGAAATCACAAAAACAGAATCCTCGTTTTGCAATAAAGTATCTTCAAGCGCGAAAAAATATTTTTCGGTGCTGCCTTTGCTTATTGGACTCAAATAATTTTTATCTAGCACCTTCATGTAATCTTTATAAAAAGAAAACGATTGAAATTGAGAGGCGATTAAAACAAACATTGGATTTTTTAATCCTGATATTTTAACGGCTTTTATTTGTTCCTTGTTTTTTTCTGGAAATAAAAAATCGCGCTGTGTTACAGTCTCTGTAATAAATAAATGTTGTTTTTCGAATAATGAATCTGTAGATTTTTTCTCCTTGGCAATTCTATTTAAAATTGAATCTTTTTGGTATTGATAATTTTTACTCGTACTATCTAGTTTAGAAATTTTGTATTTTATTGCTCTAGGGAAAATCGCAGTGTCTTCTTTCCCTGTAAAAACAAACTTATTATAAGAGGTGTATTTAAAGGATGGTAATTTTTCGGGATTGTTTTCGTTTTTATGTTCAATAACCTTTTTGATAATTTTGTTAGCTGGGTTTTCTCCTGCAATAATTTGAACTTCTCTTATATTGTTTTCTTTTATGCTTAATGTGATTTCATTTTCTATTGATTTTTTTAACCTTACCTCTTTGGCTAAATACCCTACGTATTGAAAACGTACCAATATTTCTTCATTTATTGATTTAAGTATAAATCTTCCATCAATATCTGTTTGTGTGCCTTTGTCCTCGCCAACAATAGTAACAGCAACAAAAGGCAATTCTTTTTTGGTTTGTTTATCGAGCACCTTACCTTTAAATTGATAAGTTTGAGCATTAGTGCTTGTGAAGTGAAGGAAGAAGAATAGAAAAACGTAAAGTTTTCTCATAGAGAATTTTAGAATATTTCACATAATTACTTTAAATTACTAATATAATAAACATAGTAACAGCTTTTTTATGAACGAAAATCACAATCCTTGGACTACCGTTTCATCTAAGGAAATCTACGATAACCCTTGGATAAATCTAACCGAACATAATGTCATTAATCCTAATGGTGGAAAAGGTATTTATGGAAAAGTGCATTTTAAGAATCTTGCAATTGGTATTATTCCTTTGTTTGAAAATGGAGATACGCTACTTGTTGGGCAATATCGTTACCCTCTAAATGCCTATTCATGGGAATTACCCGAAGGTGGTGGAAAGCTGGATGTGGATCCTATTGATTCTGCCCAAAGAGAATTGTTAGAAGAAACTGGACTAACAGCAAAACATTGGACCAAATTACTAGAAATGCATTTATCGAACTCCGTTAGCGACGAATTGAGTATCATCTACATTGCCGAAGGTCTTACGGAAGGAGAATCGGAACCTGAAGAAACAGAACAGTTGCAAATAAAGAGATTACCCGTTTCAGAAGCAATAGATATGGTTATGCGTGGTGAAATAACAGATTCGATGACTGTAGCAGGATTGTTAAAGTTCAAAGTTTTGAGGGGAAATTAATTCTTCCTAGTTTTAAACATGAAACAAATATTCACCATTCTAGGATTATTGATTTGTTTATCGAATAGTTCTTTCGCTCAATTAGGTACAGGCTTACCTGAAAAATTTTCGCGGAAGGATTCTCTTCGCGGAACACTTAGCCCTGAAAGAGCTAATTATGATGTGACTTTCTATAATCTAGATATCAAAATTGATATCGAGAATAAATATATTTCTGGCTCTAACCTTATTCAATTTAAAGTATTAAATAGTTTACCTGTTTTACAATTCGACTTGTTCGATAATTTAAAAATTAATAGTGTAGAGTGGGATGGAAAGAAATTAGAATTTAAAAGAGAATATAATGCAGTGTTTGTTTCTTTTCCAACAGCATTAACCGCTGGAACATCGTCATCAATTAAAATTTATTATGAAGGAAACCCAATCATAGCTAAACGTGCACCTTGGGATGGAGGCTTTGTTTTCAAAACAGACAAAAACGGCAAACCCTTTGTAGCTGTAGCTTGTCAAGGTACAGGTGCAAGTTTATGGTGGCCTACTAAAGATCATCAAAGTGATGAATCCGATAGTATGGCAATCAATATTACTAGCTCTTCTAATTTAGAAGAAGTTTCAAACGGCAGACTTCGTGCAAAAAAAGAAATTGGAAATGGATACACTCGTTTCGAGTGGTTCGTATCTAGCCCAATAAACAATTATGATGTCAGTGTAAATATTGCTGATTATGCACATTGGACCGATCAATATAAAAGTAAAGTTGATGGCGAAAATTTATCTCTAGATTATTATGTTTTAAAAGACGATTTAGAAAAAGCGCAAAAACAATTTGAACAAGTGAAACCAATGATGGATGCTTTTGAAAAACGTTTTGGTAAATATCCTTTCTATGTAGATGGATATAAACTTGTACAAACTCCTTACTTGGGTATGGAACACCAAAGTTGTGTGGCTTATGGTAATCAATATAAAAATGGCTATTTAGGTTTCGATTTGTCGGGTTCTGGTGAAGGAAAAAAATTCGATTACATCATCATCCACGAATCAGCTCACGAATGGTGGGGAAATTCAATCACCTCATATGATATTGCCGACATGTGGATACACGAAGGGTTTGGTCAATACTCCGAAACTGTTTACCTAGAAGAAATGTACGGGAAAGAAAGTGCTGTGAAATATTTGAATGGTCTGAAAAATGGTGTAGGTAATAAAGCTGCTATTATCGGTCCATATGGAGTAAACAAAGAAGGAAGTGGAGACATGTATCCTAAGGGAGCATTATTCCTTAATACACTTCGTAATTATATCGATAATGATTTAGTATGGTGGGATATTGTTGCCTCTCTTCAAAAAACATATCGCCATAAAAATATTTCTACAGAAGATGTGATGAATCTTATGAATGCTAAAAGCGGTAAAAATTTAAAACCTTATTTTGATGTCTATTTAAGACAAGGTTCTTTGCCAATTTTTACTATTGAACTTCTAGAACAAAACAAAAGTGTTTTGGTAAAATATAGTTGGAATAATGTTGTTGATGGATTTGTATTACCAATCAATATTAAATTAAAAGGCTCTGAAGAAATTATCACTCTTAGTCCTGATAAAAAAGAAGTGTTAATACCAGGAGTAAATAAAGATCAAATAGAAGTAGATAAAAGCAAAGCCTACTTTAAACTAGAATTGAAGTAAATGCGTAAATGTGCAGATTAAATTTGCACATTGTTACTCAGGGATGCTTTTTCGTTCCATCTGTTTGATGATTTTGTTCACTTCAACTTCTGTTGAGCGAAGCTTTGCTTGACAAAATGTGATCAGCTCTGATGCGCGTTTTACTTTTTCTGCAAGCACATCAACAGACACCGTTTCATCTTCGATTTCTGAAGCAATTATTCTTAATTCTTCAAACGCCTGCTCATAGGTCATATTTTTTTCCATCGGTTTCTTTTTTATCGGTTACAGTAGCATCTATTTCAGATTGATACATGTTTATTTTCAATTTGCTTCCTTCTTGTATTTGCTCTGCATTCATGAGTACTTTATCATCCATACTTATTATGGCAAAGCCTTTCTTTAAAATATTCGCCGGACTCATTAGCTTCATTACTTTTACATAATGATTAATTACACTGGATTTGTTTGTGATATATTTTTGAGATTGATTGAATAAATTTTGTTGAATAAAATCAAGTGTTTGCAATTTTCGTTGGACCACTAAATTAGGTTTGTTTGTAATGGTAGCCGCAGATACTCGCAACAGTTCTTGCTGTTCGTTTAAGAGGTACTGAACATTTCCAATTACACTACCTTTAATTTCGTTGATTTCAGAAATAGCCTTGCTTAGTAATTGTTGGCTTTTAATTAAAATGTTGTTTTGAAATAGTAATACTTGCTCTTCGAATTTTCTATTATGTGAGATAATTAACTCTGCACATTTTGTTGGTGTTTTCGTTGGGCTATGTGCCATCATATCTACTATACTCACATCTTTATGGTGACCAATTCCTGTTATGATGGGTATGGGAAACCTTGCAACTGCTCTTGATAAATTATAGGTATCGAATACCAAGAAATCTGTTTTTGCACCACCACCACGAATCATTACCACGCAATCGTATTTCTTTCCAGAAGTATAAATTGAAATTAAAGTATTAATCAATTCCTTCTCTGCATCTTTCCCTTGAACTGATGAAAAATAATTATCGATTTCAAATTTATATTGATGTTGATTGTTTTGCATCGTATGTGCAAAATCTGTATACCCCTCAGAATTTGGCGATGCTACTAATGCGATTTTTTGAATTACATTGGGTAAATTTAGTTGTTTGTTTTTAGTAATAAACTCATCGTCTACTAAAAAAATACAATCTTCATTATCACGAACTAAACGCAATAAAGTATCGCGTCTTTGTTTTTCAATATTCCCTAATGTAAATGACGGATCAATTTCTATAAGAGTAAGTGACAAACCATATAAGGAATGGTATTCTACTTTTACTTTTATTAATACTTGAATTCCCGATTGAAATGCTTGTCCGGTTTGATTTTGAAATTGCTCAATACTAGCAGAACCTTCCGACCACGATTTAGCTTTAAACTTTGCTACTTCAACTTCTGAATTAGCACTCTTTTCTACTAAGTCGAAATAATGCCGATCTGTATCTTGATAGAATTTGTGTCCAGAAACCTCCGCAACAATCCAATAATATTCCGTTGCAAAAGCTTGCTTAAATACTTGCTCAATTCTACGAGATAAATCAGATAGTTTTATGTAGGCGATCTCTTCCACAAGACTAAGGTACTATTTCATCCTTTGTTTTATTTCCTCCGGAAGTAAATAATTTTTCTTTTTAAATGCAATATATTCCGCGGATGCTTTAGAATGATTAATTACATAATTTGTAAAAGCATATAATTCTTCACCAAGTCCACGATTAATTACACTTTCATCCGTAGCCTTCTCTAAATTCATATGGTATTGAGGTGAACATTCGTACATCAAGCCACAACCCAAAATAGATAAGTTGCTTTGGCTTTCGAAATACACCACATGAGCTAACTCGTGAGCAATTAACCCAACCTGTTGCTTTAAGCTTAGCTCGTTATATGATACTGCTCCATACTTTGTTGCATCCGAATTAATATAGATAACGTAAGACCTCTGAAATAACAATGCCGATTTAAGTTCGGGCATTGTAGACATTGTAGTAGAAATCTCTTTGTATTCGAAATTGATTTTAGTGTTTTTTAATTCAGGATAAAAAGATAATGCGATAATGGCAGGAGCTTCAATTTCTTTAAGAATCTTCTTGTTATACCCAAAAGTAGCTATCATTTCACGATAAGATGTGGTATTAGGATTTGCAAAAGAACTTTTTGCAATTACCATAACTATAACAAATACTAATACCCTGCGCATTCTTAAAAGTACTAATTTGCCCTTGATTTTCAAACCATTATGCGTATATTTCGTAAAATAGATTATCATGAAAAAGCTAATTCTCGGTGTACTCTTTATTTTCTTTGGTTGTATTGCGCAACAAAGCATTGCACAAACTTCAACTGTTGATGATAATACTGTTTATACTAGAGTAGATAAAATGCCAGAATTCCCGGGTGGACAAGTAGCATTAGTAAAATTTCTAAGTAAGAATATTAAGTATCCGGAAAAATTTAAAAAAGAAAAAATTAATGGACGTGTCTTCGTTTCATTTGTAATCGACAAAACGGGGAAAGTCATAAAAGCAAAAATTGAAAAAAGTTTAAATGAACTTTGCGATGCCGAAGCATTGAGAGTAATCAATAAAATGCCAGATTGGATTCCTGGAGAAAAAAATGGGGAGAAGGTTGCTGTTCAGTTTGGCTTACCTGTGAACTTTGAATAAAGAAACAAGTATTGAGATATGAGATATGAGAAATCTCTCAAATCTCATATCTCAATTCTTACAACTAGTTATTAGATGCTACGCTCGCTACTAAGAAGTCGCGGTTCATGCGTGCAATATTCGATAATGAAATTCCCTTAGGACATTCTGCTTCACAAGCACCAGTGTTTGTACAATTACCAAATCCTTCAGCATCCATTTGCGCTACCATGTTTTGAACACGCATGTAACGCTCAGGTTGTCCTTGAGGTAATAAAGCTAATTGAGAAACTTTTGCAGAAACGAATAACATTGCTGATGCATTTTTACAAGCAGCAACACATGCTCCACAACCAATACATGCAGCAGCGTCAAATGCTAAGTCTGCTTCTTCTTTACCAATTGGCAACGAGTTTGCATCTTGAGCATTTCCTGTATTCACAGAAACGAAACCACCTGCAGCAATAACACGATCAAATGCTGAACGATCAACAGTTAAATCCTTAATTACAGGGAAAGCTTGCGCTCTCCATGGTTCGATAACAATAGTGTCGCCATCTTTAAATGAACGCATGTGTAATTGACATGTAGTAATTTTTTCTTTCGGACCATGAGGACGGCCATTAATATATAAACTACACATTCCACAAATACCTTCTCTACAATCGTGATCGAATGCAATAGGGTCTTCGTTTTTATTAATTAATTGCTCATTTAATATGTCAATCATTTCTAAGAACGACATATCTGGTGAAATATCTTTTACTTGGTAAGTAACTAATTTACCATCTGTATTTGCATTTTTTTGTCTCCACACTTTTAGTGTTAGATTCATATTTCCACTCATAGTATTAGTGTTTATTTTTTGTTTGTTATTATGTTATTGAGTTATGAAGTTATTAGGTTTATTAACCCAATAACGAAATAACCTAATGACCTATTTATAGCTACGTTGAGCAATTTTAATATTCTCGTATTTCAACTCTTCTTTGTGAAGTGATGGTTCTGCATCTAATCCTTTAAACTCCCAATTAGAAACATACGCGAATTTTTCATCATCACGCATTGCTTCACCTTCTTCAGTTTGGAATTCTTCGCGGAAGTGACCACCACAAGATTCGTTTCTATCCAACGCATCTTTACACATTAATTCACCCAGCTCAATAAAATCCGCAACTCGTCCTGCTTTTTCTAATTCAGGATTAAATTCATCGGCAGTACCTGTAACACGTACATCCGACCAAAACTCTTTACGTATTTGTTGTATTTCTGTAATCGCTTCTTTTAATCCTTCAGCGTTACGAGCCATACCACATTTATCCCACATAATTTTTCCTAAGCGCTTGTGGAAATGATCCACCGACTTCGTTCCTTTTATGTTGAATAAATTTTCGATTTGTGATTTTACTTTATTTTCTGCTTCTACAAATGCTTCATGATTTGTATCAATTGCTTTTGTTGCAATTTCTTTTGATAAATAACTTCCGATAGTATAAGGAATAACGAAGTATCCATCGGCTAATCCTTGCATCAATGCAGATGCACCTAAACGATTCGCACCATGGTCAGAGAAGTTTGCTTCTCCTAATGCGTACAAACCTGGTACAGTTGTCATCAAATTATAATCAACCCATAAACCACCCATAGTATAATGCACTGCTGGGTAAATTCTCATTGGTTGCTCGTATGGATTTTCACCAGTAATTTGCTGATACATATCGAACAAGTTTCCGTATTTCTCTTTCACAACTTCTTTACCCATGCGGATTATTTCTTCTTCAGTTGGACTGTGCATATTGCGTTTGCTTGCTTCAACATTACCATAACGTTTAATGTTATAAGCAAAATCTAAATATACCGCCATCTTAGAAGTACCTACTCCGTAACCAGCATCACATCTTTCTTTTGCAGCTCTCGATGCAACGTCACGTGGTACTAAGTTTCCGAAAGCTGGATATCTTCTTTCTAAATAATAATCTCTTTCTTCTTCTGGAATTTCAACAGGGTTACGAGTATCACCTTGCTTTTTAGGAACCCAAATTCTACCATCATTACGTAAGGACTCAGACATCAATGTAAGTTTTGATTGATGATCTCCTGAAACCGGAATACATGTTGGGTGAATTTGTGTAAAGCATGGGTTACCAAAAAATGCTCCTTGCTTGTAAGCTTTCCAAGCTGCAGTAACATTTGATCCCATCGCATTTGTAGATAAATAGAATACGTTTCCGTAACCACCTGTACATAATAGTACGGCATGTCCGAAGTGACGCTCTAATTTACCAGTAACTAAATCTCTTGCAATAATACCTCTACATACACCATCAATTTTTACGACGTCTAACATTTCATGGCGAGTGTACATTTTAACTGAACCCATACCAACCTGACGTTGTAATGATGAATATGCTCCTAGTAATAATTGTTGTCCGGTTTGACCAGCTGCGTAAAATGTACGTTGAACTTGAGTACCACCAAATGAACGGTTAGATAATAAGCCTCCGTATTCACGAGCAAATGGAACACCTTGAGCAACACATTGGTCGATGATGCTTGAACTCACTTCTGCTAAACGATATACGTTCGCTTCACGAGCACGATAGTCACCACCTTTAATCGTATCATAAAATAAACGGTAAACAGAGTCACCATCATTTTGATAATTTTTTGCTGCATTAATACCACCCTGTGCTGCAATTGAATGCGCGCGACGAGCAGAATCTTGAAAACAAAAAACTTTTACTTTGTAACCAAGCTCAGCTAATGCTGAAGCAGCTGATGCTCCGGCAAGACCTGATCCTACTACGATTACTTCTAAATTTCTTTTGTTAGAAGGATTTACCAATGGAACTGTAGAACGATATTTCGTCCACTTTTGCTCCAATGTTCCTTCTGGTATTTTAGCATCTAATACTGACATATCTTAGATTTTATTTTTCTGTAAATAACTTATTTTATCCAACCGAAATGCATTGCAATTGGCATTGCTGCAAATAATAGTGGAATGATTATCGAATAAACATATCCAAAAGTTTTAATTGCCGGTGTGTACTTCTTGTGATTCCAACCCATTGATTGAAATGCTGAAGATACTCCATGCATTAAGTGATATGATAATGATAAACATCCTAAAACGTATACCACAACAACCATTGGATTAACGAACACTTCTTTCATCTCATTGAAAAGAGTTTCTTTTCCACTAGTGATCTCGTCTGTGAATCTACTCACTACCCAAAAATGACGTAGGTGAATGATTAAGAAAATTAACAATAGTGTTCCTAATAATCCCATTGAACGTGAATACCATTTGCTGTTTGCTGATGCATTGCTTACGGCATAACCAACTGGACGAGCTTTGCGATTGTCTGCCCATAACATTAACCCATCTAAAATGTGAGCTAATAATCCTAGCATTAAACCAACCTCAGCGGTACGTATTATCCAATTCGTGCCCATAAATTCAGCTGCACTCTCAAAAAGATGCCCTCCATCATTTACAAATATCAAGGCATTGATACCCGCATGTACGATTAAAAAGGTAACTAATAAAAGACCTGTGATTCCCATAAGGTACTTTTTACCAAGGGAAGATTTGAACAGTTTACTATTACTCATAATGTGTTTTTTATCTGATTTTACTGTTAAAAGCAAATGTATCTAATATGTAACATTAGTAGGGGAAATATAAAAATTTAGACTGATTCTAATTTGAGCTTTTAAGCCTTGTATCATACCACTTTACAGGTTGAAACAAATACAGAATTACTTCCTTAATAGAATCCTCTCTTGATATTGGTTTCCGTTCTGGTCTTTTGCCCATAAAAAGTATGCCCCAGCTTCTAAATAAGCTAGATCAACAACAGCAGCTAGACCCAAATTGTTTTTTTGAAATACTTTTTGGCCGAGTGTGTTATACAATATCAATTCGTTTAAATCGATATACGTAGGTAAACCCAAAGTATGTTCTACTGGATTTTGAATCATTAATCGTCTTGTTTGATTAATACCAACCGGTATCAAAAAAGGATAACAATCTGAAGTATCAACACATCCATCGACACTCGTTAATACAACGGCATAACTACCGTTATACTTTGCAACAAACAGACCTGCTGTTTCGCCAGGTAAAATTTGCCATACAGAATCACATCTATACCATTGAAAAGTTGCATTAAATGCTTGAGATTCTAAACCAGTACTAGTGTATTTTACTTCAGTAACAATGGTGTCGTTAATAAAAATATCATAACGTGCACATGGACCAATAAAACTTGTACAACCTTTTTCTGCTCGAACAAACAAACTAAAACTCGATTGAACAGGCACTCTAATGCTTGCACCAGAATCTACTAGTGTTCCTCCACACGAATCTAAATGCCAATACCAATTCAAAGCATCGTTTAGTTGTCCGCCTGTAATAGTTATCGTAACTGAATCTCCTCTACATACATACGAATTTGGTTTTAAGAATTCTGGTTTTGTAGGGGCTATACAATATGAGTTTAAAAGTTTTACATGTTTAGGTGAGCCTTTTGTAATATTCGGCACTTGTGTAGTAAGTGTAAATGCTCCGACTAAATAAATGTTTTTATCTCGTTCGGCAATATCGTAAACGCTCCCGTTTAATCCTGCGTAGCTCGACTGGTCTAATGTGCCATTCAAATTAAGTCGCACTAATCGTTGAACTAATACTCCATTAACATTGGTAAAATCTCCAGCTACTATTATCTTCCCATCACGTTGTTGGTGTATTGCCCTAACTGTCCCTAAAATATAGGCTTTAAAAGCGGTGTCTAGTTTTCCATCCTTACTTAATTTTGCAATTCCAGTTTTGGTTACTCCGTCAATATTGGTAAACCCTCCTGTAATAATAATATCATCATTACTTAAAATATAAACTTTTTGTATGCTGCTTGAAATGGAATTATTTTTGAATGTTGTGTCCAATGATCCATCTAAATTCACTCTTACAATTTTGCTTCTAGGTACACCATTGTAATTTAAAAACGAACCGACTAAAATTAATTTGTTGCTACTCTGTTGTGCAAAATCAAATGGACTACTATTCGGACCAGTGCCCTTTTTAAAAGTAGTATCAATATTACCGACTGAGTCTAAACGAGCGAATCCGTTTACATTGACATTGTTGTATTTTGAGAAAAATCCTGCTATTAATATTTTCCCATCGCGTTGTAAATATGCAGCTGTTATTTCATTGTTTGCACCTACTCCTTTTGCAAAAGCAGTGTCAAGTATACCATTCACATTTACCCTCGCAATGTTCCCCCTTAGTACACCATTATAAGAAGAAAATAAGCCTCCAATAATAAGGTCGTCATTAGAATACATTGTGGTAGCGCGAACTGGACCAGATGCTCCAAAACCCGATTGAAAACTACTATCCATCAATCCGCTTTTTTGTAAGCGAACTATTCGATTCGCTAAGCCTCCATTAAATACATTGAACTCACCAGTTAATATAATCTTACCCGATTTTTGAACGTCGATCTGACGAACAGTACTATTCGGAATACCTAAGGTAAATGTGGTATCTACCTTTTGTAATTGAGCGCTAGCATTCGTAAAAAAAATACAAAACGATAGAATCAATGAGAGAAGTAAGGGTGTTCTCATACTTTTTTAAATGTAGGATTAAAACTACAAATAAAATTTAGAAATATAGAAGGGTAGAACTGTAGAAAGGTAGAACTATAGAACTGTGGAAGAGTCTTATTCTATAGTTCTATACTTCTATTATTCTATAATGAGTTTTTGTAGAACTTTGTTTTTACCAACTGTTACATAAACCATATATTCTCCAGCAACTTCGAAATTTTTCTCTTCAATTCTGTATCGATTTTCACCAATTTCAGCATCAGTAATTATTCGCTCACAAATTAATTTTCCAGTAAGATCATAAACAGAAATTATTACATTTTCTTTTTGAATTAAATTGAAAATCAAATGCACTTTTCCTTCAGAAGGATTAGGATAAATCTGTAACTGTAATTTATTTATACTCTGTACATTTAAGATATTAGTAGTGGCATTGTTTTTTACTAATAAAACTTTGTACAATACTGAACTCGCTGTACTTTGTGTTCCGTCATTTATCCAGAATACATTTTTTGCAGTGCTATTAATTCCTCCATACACATATCCTAATAAAACTGAATCGCCAGTTAAGCTATTTAATTTTATAATTCCATTTGTATAAGTTGGAATATTTTGATTGATTAAAAATTCTGCTCCTGCCCCTAAATAACCTGGCATCTCAGTAGACATTTTATACTCTGACAATCCACCAAATTCATCGCGAGTAACTCGTGCTATCGTTTTTACAAATGGTACATTATTGTCTTGAACTAAAATTCCTGCACTGTCATAATACTGTGCAATACCTCCAAAAAATAAATTGTGCATTTTATTATTTAATGAATCATATAGTGGTATAGTTGCGCAGTGATAATGATTGTAATACTGTGAGAAATTTGGATTCACTGTATATCCCGAACTATCAATACTTACACTATTTAGATATGGAATATCCGCTTGTACTTGGAATACTCCAGAAAATGCAATAACGCCTTCTTTTCTATCTTTTGTGATTTGAGAAATAACATTATAATCTCTACGATGCAATTGCTCTGCATCTACAATTTTTAGTTTGTTAACAATAGAAATGCTTGTGCCATTATCAACGATTTGAAATTTCAAATAACCATTAGCATAAGTCTGCACAAAAGTTCCATGCATCATCGGATTGTATCGTCCATCGAATCTTTGTCCACCTACTAAATAATACGTGTCATAAATTTTCTTTAAATGCGCTCCAGTAATCGCTAATTGCTCATCGTGTATTTGTCTGAAGTATGGAGTTAATGATGTGTTGTTGATGATAGCTGAAATAACTCCTGGCAAGTTTACTGCTGTTAAATATGGGAAAGTAATATGATCAACCGAATCTGTACTATATCCATATCCACCAACTAAATACAACATTTCACCTACTTGATTGTACTGCATATTCGTAGTACTTAATTGTTCTGCAATTGAAGTTGGTAAACTTGATACCGCTTTAGTCCACACTTGATTAGTTTGCGGATCAATTAATATAAGCTGATTGTTGTGCCCAGCTAAATCAAATGTCGCATTCGGTTGTCTTCGATGCAATCCATCTAGTCTACCCCCAATAATTAGATATTTACCTTGGTATTCGGCATGCGCAAATGCTTGCACACCGCCTAGATTTGGGATGTTTTGTGCTTCTAATTTAATAGTGTGGTTAAAATCTTGTGCAAGACTAACTTGCATTAGACCTAAGCTAATCCACAACAAAAGGACTTTCTTCATTGTATTTAAATTAATTTGAGTAAAAATACAATGTAGCCTTTGGAGATAATGTGACATAAGTCACTTTGGTAGAAGGGTAGAGCTGTGGAAAGGTAGAATTGTAGAAGTATAGAAGTATAGAACTGTGGAAAAGTCTAATCTATATTTCCACAGTTCTATAGTTCTACAGTTCTATTTTTCTATTAGAAGTCTACTGGTTAAAGTTCTATTGCTTCCTTTAACATTGATTAAATACAATCCGTTCGGAAGGTCATTTAATAGTAAGCTAACAATATTATTGTTCACGCTTATTTTGTTTGAAGAAACACTGATTACTTTTTTACCCATCGCATCAGTAATTGTGATGTTCTCAATATTAAAATTAGGTGGGATTTGAATATTTATTTTACCAGTAGTCGGATTTGGATATAACACAATCGCATTAGTATTCGTAGAATGAATTCCTGAATTTCCACCTAAACCTTTATGACCATATAATCCAGTTCCAGTTCCAACTAACAACTCGTCAAAGAACAACACATTAATTTGTGTTCCTGTTGGATAAGTAAATCCAAGGTTCCATGATGTTCCTGATAGTGCATAATTATACACTTCGTTATCTACAGCAACATAAACAGTGTCATGTCCTAAGGTTATAGCATAACCTTGTTTTCCTGTACTCATCGGAAACCCTGATGTTGTAAATGGTGTCCACTTATTCGTTGTATTTGTAGGCTTGTAATAAGCAATTGGGTGATTAACTCCTGCATCGGTACCGCAAGCAAATACAGTATCTCCCGCAGCATTGGTATGTAAATCACGTATGCTTGCTACTATTAATGAACCTGTACTGGTATTCCCTGCATTCATGTCTTGAGTAGCTGTCCACGTTGCTCCAGATTTCACCACACGATAAACACTTCTTCCGGTTGGTGCACTTAAATCGTAATCAACTCCAACATAAGCAACAGTATCTGTTCCTTCTTTTGTAAACACAATATCATACACATCAACATCATGGTTTGGCGTAGAAGCAACATTCAATTTTATTTGTGTCCAAGTACTCCCTGAATTTTCAGAGAAGAAAAGTCCACCTTTATCTGATCCTTGTAATTGATAACCTGCAAAAATTATTGATGAATCATATGGGCAAGTTTCTATAGCCTCACATACAATTGCGCCTGTCCAATTATAGGGCGCGTTCTCTGGTGAAAATACTTGTGTCCAACTCGTTCCTCCATTAAAGGTTCTATACACTCTTGAGTTACCTACATAAACAATGTTAGTATCACCTGCCATATCACTAGAATAATAGGGTGATCCATCACCATTAGGAAACATTGCAGGTGTCCAGTTGGGTGAAGTTGTATAAGTAGATACTTTACGTATTCCTGCTTTCGATGCTAGCCATGCTGTTGTCTTATCACTCGTCATGTCGAAGTCCATTACTTGAACAGCTTCTACTCCATTATCTATTTCAAAAATGGTATATCCTTCGTTAATCGATGCGCCTATCCCTTGGTCGGTAGTCATGTATACAATATTAGAATCATTCGGATCTGAATATACTGCGCCATCATTGGGGTGAGTTTCAAAACCTGTTTGTCCGAACGTAATCCACGAACCTGCTACCCCTTTATTGTTACTTGCAATTTTTGCAAAGTAAACATGGTAGTTAGAAGAAGTCCCACTGAATCCAATCACTTCACCTGCCACTCCACTAATTCCTGTATTTACGTTGGTGTAATTGGTGTCGTTATCTGAGTATTCAAACTGTTTCGTTATTGGACCCATACTCGTGTTCGATCCTGCAATAAACAAACGTCCATCTGGAGCGATGTTCATCGTGGTATAATTATTCATTGCTGAAATTGCAGCAGGTGAAATATCTGTAAATGTAGTTGTGCTTGAAAACGAATCGTAAGCCGATTTAGATTTATATAATTTCATTGAAGCACCAGTTCCTGAATAAAATACATATAGTGCATTATTTGTTGGATCTACTGCAAACGTTGGGTTTCCAGGAGTAGGTGGCATCGCTATAGGCGAACCAACTCCTGCTGTGAAATTTCCACTTGCATCTAATGTTCCAAAATTTAATTGTGCAGCATTAGCGTAAAACATTACATTACCCGAAATAAATGAAACATAATTTCCTCCGGTTGCAACACTCGTTGCAGCAGTTGCTGTTGCTGTAGTTTTGTAAAGAGTATTTTGTGCCGTAAAATAAATTGTTCCTGATGTTTGGTGTACTTGGAAATTACGTATTCCGCCGCCAAAATTTTTGGTTGCATCTGCAGACTTTAGTTTATGGAATGTCGGACTAAATGTTGGAGTAGTTGCCGGTGTAGCAACATCAGCATAAAACATAGAGTTCGCACTCTCTGTAGAAATTATGATTCGAGATGAATCAGGTTTATACGGGTATCCAGAAATATAATTAATTCGACCTCCGTAAACATTTTCAACTTCGGGTTTGCCTAGTTGAGCCCATGAATAATTCGCTGAGAAAAGCAGGATTATCATAAGCCATTTTCTTGTAGTAAAATGAGCTTTCATAATCAATGGTATTTAATAGTAATTGGTTAGTTATATTAAAGTTACAACTTTATTGACTACTAGCAAATTTTCTTATGATACGATACTGCTCTATATAGTTGGCTATTGAATCTTGCCCATCAGCCCAGTAAACGGCCTTTGTGGTGCTGTCTTTTCTACTTAATATGGAATAGGTAAGGTTTCCTGTCCTCTTGTAGGGTTTGTTAAGTATGCCTGATGAATATACTTTTTGAAATAATTGTGCAACAGAATCGGTAGTACTCATTCGATAAAACTTCTGATTGTATGCCTTACCCGCCGTATGATAGATAACATAAATCTCTGCATTCTTTTGAATCAAGAACCCCGTTGTTGTCCCTGCAAAACCCCCACTCGCTTTTACTTCAATAGCATCATAAGGAACAGATTGCTCCACTCTTTTTTGTCGAGTTGAACAAGCTGTAAAAAGTAAAAAGATGATGAAGTAACGTTTCATAATCCTAATGTACAAAATATTTATTTACTGAAAACATTCAATAATACCTTCATCGCAGCTTGCCCAAACCATGTAAGGGTGCGAATCTTGATGATGAATACTTCCATCTTTTTCAATACAAATTGCCCCAGCAAATCCATCAATTTCTTTTAATTCAAAAAAACTTTTTTCAAATGCTTTCTCCATACTAAAACCATCGCTTATTCGGGTAACAATTTTTGTAGCGAGCGCTACACTTACTATATCTTCGCCAACACCTGTACAAGAAACTCCTGCAAAGTTATTTGCAAAATTTCCTGCAGCTGTTGCAGAATCTGAAATTCTTCCTACTAGCTCAAAGCCTTTGCCACCGGTCGATGTAGCCGCTGCAATTTTCCCTTCTCCATCTAATGCAACACAACCAACTGTTCCTAATCCCAACGATTTTACTTTCTCTTCGTATTCTTTTCTTCGTTGTGGTAATTCAGGATTGTATAATGGAATATTTTTTTCGGCAGCATATTTATTCGCTCCTTCTGCTCCTAAAACTCGATCGTCTTCTTGCATTAATAATTCAGCAAGGCGAATTGGATTTTGAATATTTTGCACATTAATAACACCCGAAAACTTTTTAGAATTTCCATCATGAATAGATGAACTCATTCTAATTTTTCCATCGCTTTGGATTTGCGATCCTAAACCTGCATTAAATAGTAGATTGTTTTCTAAAAGAGAAACAGCATAGACCACTGTTTCTACTGCTGTATGCGTTTTTAAATATTCATAGCTGTCTCCAGCAATTTCTTTTAAAGCATTTTGCTTTGCATGCTTTATTTCCAAGCTTGTGCTAGATTCTGAAAAGAAACCTCCGTGAATAATTAATTTCATCGGTCTATTTTTGCGTATCTATCTACGTCTTTTTTGTGATTTTTATTGATAATCATTTTAGACGTTTCCAAGTCATATAAATCATGCATTGCCATTACGTGAACGACTACATGGTCAATAGATATAGGGGTTCCAATAGATACATCGGTAATGTTTGTGTCTCTGATTGACTTTCCATCAACCAACATCACTAAGCCTGAACCAATCGCTTCCATCTCATGACCATCTTTAATTAACAAACCTGTATCTTCTCCTAAGCCTACGCCTAATATCATCGGGTTGCTAACTACTGCCTGAAATAATCGTCCAATTCTTCCGCGATGAACAAAGTGAGTGTCAATAATTACATCATTGATTAATCCTAATCCACCAGTAATTTTTACTTCTCCTTTTAATAAAGCCTCAGAGCTAGAACCTTGGTAAATCATATTGTTCGAGCATGCTGCAGCACCTGCAGATGTTCCAGAAATAACAAAGTTTGTTTCTTGGTATTTTTTGATCAGTAACTTGTGAAATTCAGTTCCTCCTAATATGGATGTTAATCGTAATTGATCTCCACCAGTAAACATAACTACATCGGCTTCTCTTAATCGAGTTACGAAATGTTCATCATTCGCTTCATCGCGAACTGTGATGTTCATTACACCAACATTATTTGAGCCTAAGTATGAAAATGCTTTTACATATTCTTCACCAACGGCTTCTGGTATTTGTGATGCTGTAGTGATTACTTCAACTCTCGACAATTCTTGATTTGCCGATTCCAGAATAATACGTTTAAGAATTCCCTTTTCAAAAAAATTTAAATTGCTCTCAATTTCTTCTTTATAGTTCTTCTCGGTAAAACTACCAGTATCAACTGCCCCCCCAATAATGATTAACTTTCCTATTGGTTTCATATAATATTAATGTTAGTAGAATATTAAATCTAAAACAATAATAGTAATATATTTTATAAAATATGCATCGTTGTAATTGGTTTTCAAAATATTATTTTATTAAATTACCAATCTATATAAACTTACGCATATGAAAATACTGAGTATACAAGCGTTGAGAGGCCCAAACATTTGGAGTGTACGTCGCAAAAAATTAATACAAATGCGTCTCGACCTTGAAGATATGGAGCAAAAACCAAGTAATTTGGTGGATGGCTTCCCTGAACGTTTAGAAGCATTGTTCCCAACAATGTATGAGCATCGTTGCTCTGAAGGTGTTGCTGGTGGCTTTTTTATGCGTGTTCGTCGCGGTACATGGATGGGACATGTTATTGAACACATTGCTTTAGAAATTCAAACACTCGCTGGAATGGAAACAGGGTTCGGTAGAACTCGTGAAACAAAAACTCCCGGTATATACAATGTTGTTTTTAGCTATACTGAAGAAAGTGTAGGCTTATTTGCTGGTGAAGCTGCGGTTCGTATTGCCGAAGCCTTAATCTCTGGTGATGAGTATGATCTTTCTGCCGACATTAAACGAATGCGAGAAATTCGCGAAGAAGTGCGTTTAGGTCCTAGTACCTCTTCTTTAGTAGACGAAGCTGTTTCTCGTGATATTCCGTGGATTCGCTTAGGCACTAATTCTCTTATTCAATTAGGGTATGGTGTAAACCAAGCTCGTTTCCAAGCAACCATTACCGATAAAACATCAAACATCGCAGTTGATATTGCTTGTAATAAGGAACTCACTAAAAAAATGTTATACAATGCAGCAATCCCTGTTGCAAAAGGCGATATCGTTATTGATGAAGAAGATCTTAAACGTTGCATCGATCGTATCGGCTTCCCAATTGTTTTAAAACCTCTAGACGGTAATCATGGTAAAGGTGCTTCCATCAATGTAAAAAACATGGAAGATGCACTTGCTGGTTTAGAGTTTGCAAAAAAATATTCTAGAAAAGTAATTGTTGAGCGTTTTATTACAGGATATGATTTCCGTGTTTTAGTAATCGACAATAAAGTGGTTGCTGCTGCACAACGTGTACCCGCAAATGTTAAAGGTGACGGAAAATATAATGTTCAAGAATTAATTGACAAGGAAAATTTAGACCCTCGTCGTGGTTACGGACATGAAAACGTTTTAACAGAAATTACTGTTGATCGAGATACGACCGACCTACTGGATAAAATGGGATATACTTTAGATACCATTCCTAAAAAAGGGGAGATTGTTTATCTAAAATCAACCGCTAATCTTTCTACTGGTGGAACTTCTATTGATGTAACCGACATGATGCATCCAGAAAATATTTTCTTATCTGAGCGCATCTCTCGTGTAATTGGATTAGATGTTTGTGGTATTGATATCATGGCAGAAAATTTAACTCAACCTTTAAAAGAAAATGGTGGAGTAATTTTAGAAGTAAATGCTGCTCCTGGATTTCGTATGCACTTAGCTCCTGCAGAAGGATTGCCGAGAAACGTTGCTGCTCCAGTAATCGACATGCTTTACCCTTTAGGTAAACCTTCTCGTATTCCTATTATCGCTGTAACTGGAACAAATGGTAAAACTACAACGACTCGTTTAATTGCACACATCGTGAAAAATATGGGTTACCGTGTGGGCTTTACTACTTCAGATGGTATCTACGTTCAAAATCATATGCTCGAAAAGGGCGATACCACTGGACCATACAGTGCTGAATTTATTTTAAAAGATCCTACTGTTGATTTTGCTATTCTTGAAACTGCTCGTGGTGGTATTCTTCGTTCGGGTTTAGGATTTAGTCGTTGCGATATTGGTGTCATTACTAATATTCAAGAAGATCATTTAGGATTAAACGATATCGATACGCTAGAAGATGTTGCACGTGTAAAATCTACTGTTGTAAAAAGTGTTAAGAAAGATGGATGGGCAGTATTAAATGCAGAAGATGAATATTGTGTAAAAGTTGCTGGGGAACTCGATTGTAAAATTGCCTATTTCAGTTTAGATGAAAATAATCCTGTGATTAAGAAACATTGCAAAGCCGGTGGAATTGCAGCGATCTATGAAAACGGATTTGTAACCATTAAAAAAGGTGATTGGAAAATCCGTGTTGAAAAAGTTACAACCATACCTTTAACACTTGGCGGTAAAGCACAATTCATGATTGCCAATGTGTTGGCTGCAACTCTTGCTGGATATTTATATGGCTTCAAAACAGAAGACATGCGTTTATCTCTTGAAACATTTATTCCATCTGCTGCGCAAACGCCAGGTCGTATGAACATATTTAATTTCAAAGAATTTAAAGTGATGATCGACTTTGCCCATAACCCTTCAGGATACATGGCTGTAGAGAGTTTCTTAAATCAAATTGAAAGCCCTTATAAAGTTGGAATTATCGCTGGTGTTGGCGATAGAAGAGATCAAGATATTACCGATTGCGGTGCAATCGCTGCTCGTATGTTCGATCATATTATTATTCGTCAGGAAAAACATTTACGCGGAAGAACAGAAGAAGAAATTATCAACTTAATTTTAAAAGGAATTAATTCTGTAGATAAAAAAATATCGTACGAAATTATACCGAAAGAAGTAGAAGCCATTAAACATGCTATTTCAACAGCACAACCGGGTACATTCATCACAGCATTAAGTGATGTAATTACCAATGCTATTGATATTGTTCAAAGTTATTTGGATAAAGAAGCGGGCCTTTAATCGAATTGTCGAAATGACGAATTAGCGAATTGTCGAAACCCCTGTGTTTTGCAATTCGCTTTTTTTGTTTCAATAAACTCTAAAATACTTTTTTCTATTATCTATTTTCTAATTACATTTAAACATGAGAAAATCAGTTATCATCAGCGGTGCAGGCTCTGGAATTGGAAGAGCTATTGCCATTCGTTTAAGTGAATTAAATTTCGATTGTTATTTGCTTGGTCGTAATGCTGTGCATTTACAAAAAACATTAATTGCTTTAAAAGATGGTGATCATTATATTTTGAGTGCTGATATAAAAAATAAAGAAAGCTTAGCCTCTACGCTTTCAACGCTACGCAGGCCAGTTGATGCATTAATTGCAAATGCAGGAATTGGTGGCGAAAATACTTGGGGGGATAGCGATCGTTGGAATGATATTGTAGAAACAAATTTAACGGGTACTTACAATTTCATTAATACTTTTTTGCCTCACTTAAAAGCTTCTACTTCGCCATACAAACACATCGTAATGACTTCCTCTATTCTTGCTCGTTTAGGTGTAGCAAACTACACTGCGTATTGCGCGTCTAAAGCTGGCTTGCTAGGACTTATGCGCTCAATGTCTATTCAATTTGCCGATGATAAAATTTTAGTTAACGCTATTTGTCCTGGTTGGGTAAATACTCAAATGTCGCAAGATGGTATGCAAGGAATTGCAAATGGAATTGGTGTAAGTGTTCAAGAATTTTATGATATCGCTATGCAATCTGTTCCATTACGTAAAATGTCGGAACCTTCTGAAATTGCTGACCTTGTAGCTTATTTGCTGCATCAACAAAGTGTAACCGGACAAACGTTTGATATTAATAATGGCGCTTTGATGAGCTAAGTATATTGTATTATGTACAAAGTATTATGTACAAAGTATTATGTATTAAATAAAAAATACTTAATACTTTGTACATAATACTTAATACATTTTTACCAGTCACCAGCTACTATCCCGATAGCTATCGGGAACCAGTCACCAAAAGAGCTACTTCCTCCCCAATCTTCGATCCAATAGCAACGCCCATTCCATTACATCGTACGGCACAATAAACGTTTGGACTAAGTTCCTTTATGATGGGTGATAATGTTTCTCCAAATGCCATGATACCACTCCACTCCATATCGAATTCCCAGTGGGTATTTTTTAAAATAATTTCATTTAGAATTCTTGTAATTTCATTTTTTATTTCTGCTGTTATTCCAAATGTAGTGGTGGTTTCTTTTTCAAAATTTAAATTTCTACCTCCACCAATTAGTACACGGTCATCGACATTTCTGAAATAAAAATATCCTTCATCATAATGGAAGGTTCCTTTGAGTGATAAATTTTTTATTGGTTTTGTTATGAATACTTGTCCACGCCCGGGAGTAATTTCTAACTCTGGCAATAACTCTTTTGCAAAAGCATTTGTACATATAATTACCTTTTGGGTATTGATGTTAAAATGTTCTGTAACTATTTTAATGTTGGACAACACTTCCTTCTCTTTCTCATACCCTTTCACTTCGTGACCAAACAGAATTTCAATTCCACTATCTCTGCATTTATTGATTAATGCTTGCATCATTTTTCCGGAATGAATTTGTGCTTCATACGGATTGAAAATTAAATGCTTCACATTACTTAAGCCTAGTTCGGAAATTTTTTCATCAGCCAAATGAAAAACTTGTTTACCAATCGTGTCTTTTAATAATGAGTTAAAATAATTTAACTGCCCTACACATTCTTCCCAAAGCAATTCATCTTTCTCCGTAAAAACTTCATATCCTCCCCAGTTATTAAAATCAATAACATCATCACCTAAAGCTTGGCGTAATTTTTTTAATCCCTCCCAACGTTTTTTCACGAGGTGTAACAATTCCGTTTCCGAGCTTTTCTGTAATTGAACAATAAGTTCAGAAAGACTTCCAAAACAAGCAAAACCAGCGTTTTTGGTGCTTGCCCCATCGGGTAAAAACGATCGCTCTAGCACTAAAACATTAGCACTAGGTTTCTTGTTCTTTATTTCAAGGGCGGCAAACAAACCAACAATACCTGCACCAATGATAACATAGTCGGCATCCTTAAAAAATGACGTTCTTTCCCAATACGATTGGTTCATGTGATACTATTTTGGTAAATTTGACGTAATTAGTACGAAATGTCAGTGTTTTGAAAGTGGCATTCGCTTTGATTAAAGGTATTTAAAAAATTAGAAATTATGGGATTCATGTATATTATTATGATCGGGTTTTTACTTCTTAGCTTTATTATTAGCTGGAGATTTAAATCGAAGTTCAATGAGTATTCACAACAGATGTTGATGAATGGTTTGTCGGGCAAAGAGATTGCCGAAAAAATGTTAACTGATCATGGCATTACTGATGTAAAAGTTATTTCAGTAGAAGGTTCTTTATCGGACCATTATAACCCAGCAGATAAAACAGTTAATCTTAGTCCTGATGTTTATCATGGTAGATCAGTTGCTTCTGCTGCTGTTGCTGCACACGAGTGCGGTCACGCAGTACAACACGCTACAGCATACTCTTGGTTAAACTTCCGTTCTGCTATGGTTCCTGCATTATCTGTAAGTTCAAAATATATGCAGTGGATTTTATTAGGTGGTATCTTATTACTTAATACATTTCCTGCATTATTGTTAATCGGTATTTTATTGTTTGCATTAACTACTGTGTTTAGTTTTGTAACACTTCCTGTAGAATTTGATGCAAGTAACCGTGCGATTGCTTGGTTAGAAACCAATAACATTACACAACGTAATGAAACCGAAACTGCAAAAAGCGCATTGAAATGGGCAGCTAGTACTTATGTCATTGCAGCCTTGAGTTCATTAGCTACATTGGTATACTACATTATGATCTTTATGGGTCGCCGTGACTAACCTTGGGTTAATAGGTTAATATGTTATTGGGTTATTTTAAGTGTGAGTTTATTGATTAAGTGTGGGTGATATGAATAGCTTTGAAGAATTAGAATGTTGGAAAAAAAGTGCTGAACTTAGAAAAGATATTTCTGCTTTGGTAAAGTCTTTTCCAACATTTGAAAAATATGCTTTATCTAGTCAAATGATTAGGTGTTCGAGATCTGTCACGAACAATATTGCGGAGGGTTTTGGACGTTTTCATTTTCAAGAAAATGCTCAATTTTGCAGACAATCTAGAGGTTCTTTGTTTGAATTAATAGACCACTTATCAATAGCTCTTGAAGAAGAATATATTGATGAGGAGAAACACCTTGAACTTAAATCTAGTTGCTTGAATTGTATTAAAATACTGAACGGTTATATAAAATATTTGTTAGACGCAAAACACAATAACAAATAACTCAATAACCTAATAACCTAATTTAACTTGAACGAGCAAAGCAATTGAAAATCCGGTATCTGCACTTCAAACAATTGTTCATCAACAATTCGTTTGAAAGTATAAGTTCCCCACATTTTTCCCATTTCTGTTTTTAGATTACACCCAGATACATACGCGTGTATTTCGCCTGGTTCTAAAATGGGTTGCACGCCAATTACTCCTTCGCCTTCAACTTCTCTATGAGTACCATTAGAGTCGAAAATAAACCAATGTCTAGATAATAATTGAACCGTATAATCAGATTGATTTTCGATTTTGATTTTATAAGCAAACATAAAATGAGAATTCGCCGGATTAGAATACTCCGGTTGGTAAGTCGTTTCGACTGTTATCTTAACACCTTCTGTAATTTTAGTTGCCATAATATATTATGGGATAAATATAAAAGTTTGCTGTTTATTTCAAACTATTAAATTGATAATATTAGATTAAGTTTTGAAATTTCTTCGAATAAATCTAATATCTCTTCTGTTGTTCCTGCCTGCACCAACTTCATTCTATATTCTTTGAAATTTTCAATTCCCTTAAAATAGTTTGCATAATGTCTACGCATTTCAAATATGCCTGTTTTAGTACCTTTCCACTCAATTGATTTCTCGAAATGAGTTCTGCAGCTTTCTACTCGCTCTTCCATAGTTGGTGGTGCTAATTTTTCACCTGTTGCATAGAAATGCTTTATCTCTCTAAATATCCAAGGATAACCAATTGCCGCTCTTCCTACCATAATGCCATCCACTTCGTACTCTTTCATCCAAAGCATCGCTTTCTCTGGGGAGTCAATATCTCCATTACCAAAAATTGGAATGCTCATGCGTGGATTCTTTTTCACTTCACGAATTAAAGTCCAATCGGCATGCCCCTTATACATCTGTGAACGTGTTCTACCGTGTATGGTTAATGCTTTAATGCCTACATCTTGTAATCGCTCTGCTACCTCTACTACATTTTTAGTATTATCATCCCAACCCAACCTTGTTTTTACGGTAACTGGCAAATGGGTTGCCTTAACAACCGCCTCAGTCATCTTCACCATTTTATCAATATCCTGAAGCAAACTAGCTCCAGCACCCCTACAAGCAACATTCTTTACGGGGCAACCATAGTTAATATCGATTAAATCTGGATTAGCCTGAGTAGCGATTTCTGTCGCCTCGCGCATCGATTCAATATTGCTTCCAAAAATTTGGATGCCAATTGGTCGCTCATATTCGAAAATATCAAGCTTTGCCTTGCTCTTCGCAGCATCTCTAATTAAGCCCTCTGAGGAGATAAATTCGGTATACATCATGTCCACGCCATTTTGCTTACACACGAAACGGAAAGGTGGATCACTCACATCTTCCATTGGCGCTAACAATAATGGGAACTCTCCCAATTCAATATTTCCTATCTTTACCATAATATATAAATGCAAAAATAAATAAAATATTCATTCTTAATCGATTATTAAAATGCAGCCGAGAAGTTTCATGCAAAATGTGCTCAGACTCCTACTTTTATTTGTCGCGTTTAATTTAATAGGCTCTGTGGTTACCCTTGTATTATTACGTAGCCTATTTAATATTGATGGGGTGGATGTGATTAATCAACTTCAAAGTGCAGATGTTAGCGCATCTACTATTAATGCACTAAAATTCATGCAATTCATTCAAGTGTTTTTTTCTTTTATTATTCCCGCTCATTTATTCGCACGCTCACAATCCGATAATCAAGTAGTTGATTATTTAAGTTTACATACCACACACTGGAAACATTTTCTAATTGGAGCTTTATTGATATTTGCAATTTCTCCATTAGTTACTTTTTCATCTGCAATAAACGAACAAATTACATTCCCGAGTTACTTTTCAAACATCGAACACTATTTTAAAAATCAACAAATTCAATCTCAAAAATTCGCTACCTTGTTTTTAAAAGATAATACGGGTAAAGATTTACTTATCAATTTATTTGTTGTCGGAGTTTTGGCCGCCTTTTCTGAAGAATTATTTTTTAGAGGTGTCCTGCAAAAATTATTAATAAACCATTTTAATAATGTGCACCTTGCCATTCTAGCTTGTGCTATTTTATTTAGTTCATTACACCAAGAGTTCTATGCTTTAATTCCTAGAATTTTATTGGGCTTATTATTAGGATATGCCTACGTATACTCCAAATCCTTATGGGTGCCTATACTTATTCATTTTATAAACAATGCTTCTGCTGTACTTCTTGATTCTTTCTTTAAACAAGGCATTACATCTTTCAATCCAAATTCAAATGATTATTTTGGCATAGCAGGTGTTTTAATTTCATTTGTCGCAACAATTGCTTTATTTTGGTATTGGCAAAAAAACAAAGCACCTAGTATACTTTAGTTATGGAGAAAGATTGGATTAAAATTTACAGCTCAGCCAACTCCTATAATGCATCATTAGTTTCTACTATTTTGCAAGATCACGATATTGAAGTGGTAGAGTTAAATAAACGCGATTCCAGTTATATGAATTTTGGAGAAGTGGAATTATATATACACCCTAAAAATTTTGATACTGCAATCGAAATTATTATTAAAAACGAATTATGAACAATTTCCTAACTAGAACAATCACTGCCGTATTTTTTTCAATTACTTGCGTAGCTTGTATTTTTTTCGGTGGATACATTCACTTATTATTTTTTATTTTTTCAATACTAGCCTTTAATGAATATTTAAAAATTAATGGCCCTAAAAAAAGAAAAGCATTAAATCGTTTATATGTTTTATTTGCTTTAATAATGTCGGCAACATTTGCACTAGCACAACTAGGTGCAATTGACGAGAAATACATTTGGATCAATGTGTTTTCAATGGCCTCTGTTTTTCTAATTGAATTGTATCAAAAAGAACAACTTCCTTTTGATCAAATTGGCAAGCTCATTCTTGGTTATGCCTACGTTATTATTCCTTTTGCCATGTTTACGGGTTTAGGGTATATCGTATCTGGAGATTATAATTATGAAATACCATTGGGTTTTTTGTTTTTAGTATGGGCTAATGATAGTGGTGCTTAT
>CAJBVG010000290.1 GCA_903958995.1 uncultured bacterium
ACCAATGTTAAATACTTCACACGGTATGGTGCCTTGGGATGATTTACATCATACAGAACTTTCTCAAACAAATGGAGAAATTGATGGTCGTTGGGTATTTGGAAATGCTAATAACACACCACGTGTAGCTCGTATAGATTTAAAATCGTTCAGAACAGCTGAAATTATTGAATTGCCAAATAGTGCAGGTAACCACTCTTCTCCATTCATAACTGAAAATACAGAATATGTTGTAGCTGGAACAAGATTCAGTGTACCCGGAGATAATTCAAATGGAGATGTTCCAATTAATACTTATAAAGAAAATTTCAAAGGTCATTTGAGCTTTATAGGTGTAGATAAAGAAACAGGAAAAATGAATTTATCATTTCAAATCCGTTGCCCAGGCGTAAATTTCGATTTAAGTCACGCTGGTAAAGGCAAATCACATGGATGGTTCTTCTTCTCTTGTTATAATTCTGAGCAAGCAAATACTTTATTAGAAGTAAATGCTTCTCAAAAAGACAAAGACTTTATCATGGCAGTAAACTGGAAAAAAGCTGAAGAATATATCAAAGCTGGTAAGGGTAAAACTGAAAAAGTTAAGTATGCTCATAATACATATAATGAATCAACTCATACTGCTACTTCTGAAATTATCAATACAGTACTTGTATTAGATGCTAAAGAATTAAAAGATATTTGTTACATGATCCCATGTCCTAAATCGCCTCATGGTTGCGACGTAGATCCAACTGGTGAATTCATTGTAGGTAGTGGTAAACTTGCAGCAATTATTCCAGTATTTAGCTTTGATAAAATCCAAGCAGCTATCGCTAATAAATCTTATGATGGAGAGTATGATGGAATTCCAGTAATTAAATACGAATCAGCTTTGTATGGCGAAGTTAAAAAACCAGGATTAGGTCCATTGCATACTGAATTTGATGGAAAAGGAAATGCATATACTTCTTTCTTTGTTTCGTCGGAAGTAGTAAAATGGAATATAAAAGATTTAAAAGTATTAGATAGAGCATCTACTTTCTATTCTGTAGGTCACATTTGTATCCCAGGTGGTGATAGTAAGAACCCATCTGCAAAATATTTAATCGCTTATAATAAAATAACAAAAGATCGCTACTTACCAACTGGACCAGAATTGGCTCAAAGTGCTCAATTGTTTGATATCTCAGGTGATAAGATGCAATTAATACTTGACTTTCCAACAATTGGCGAACCGCATTATGCACAAGCTGTACCAGCAGATTTAATCTCTAAAAATCAAATTAAGTTTTTTAAAATTGATGATAACAAACATAAGTATGTTGCAAAAGGGGAGAAAGAATCTAAAGTAGTTAGAGAAGGAAATAAAGTACATGTATACATGACTTCAATTCGTTCACACTTCTCACCAGATAATATTGAAGGAATTAAAATGGGTGATGAAGTTTACTTCCATGTTACTAACCTTGAACAAGATTGGGATGTACCTCATGGTTTCGCAATTAAAGGAGCTAACAATGCTGAACTTTTAATCATGCCAGGAGAAACTTCGACTCTAAAATGGACACCAGACAGAGTAGGAATGTTCCCAATGTATTGTACAGATTTTTGTAGTGCTTTACATCAAGAAATGCAAGGATACGTAAGAGTATCACCAAAAGGAAGTTCAGTTCCCTTAACTTATAGTTTAGGAAATACAACTTCTAATACAAAAAAGTAAAATAACTTCTTCCGAGGGAGTATTCAATATACTCCCTCTTTTTTATTTTCATTGTCATGAAAAAAAACACACAAATACTTTTAATACTGGCTGGAATATTTTTATTTGTTTCGATATTTGTTCCCATTTGGAGAATAGATTTAGATGCTCCTCAATATCCCGAAGGATTACGCTTACTTATCTACTCGAATAAATTAGCTGGCGCCGTTGATATTATTAATGGCTTAAATCATTACATAGGTATGAAAACCCTACACGAAAATGATTTTATTGAATTTACAGTCTTACCATATATTATTGCATTCTTTTCAATATTTTCCATTGCAACTGCCTTAATGAAAAGTAAAAAAATGCTATCTATACTATTTTTTACTTTTGTAGCATTTGGAATAATCGCTATGGTTGATTTTTGGAGATGGGAATATGATTATGGACACAATTTAGATCCAGCAGCAGCAATAATAGTTCCTGGTATGGCCTACCAGCCACCATTAATTGGCTTTAAACAACTATTGAATTTTGGCGCATACTCTATACCTGATATTGGAGGTGTTTTATTTATATTATCTGGAATATTTATGTTAATTGGAATGTGGTTAGAACAAAAAAGTAAAAAAATGAAAACATCTTTAAATCTTATCCTGATAACAATTTGCTTCGTAGGAATATCTGGATGCTCAAACGACCAACCAGTAAGTATAAAATACAACTCAGATCCTTGTGATTTTTGTAGAATGACAATTGTTGACCCGAGATTCTCTTGTGAACTAAAAACAAATAATGGGAAAGCATACAAATTTGATGACATAGGTTGCATGTCTTCTTTCGTGAAGGAGCAAAAAACAGAGGAGTTTAAAATAAAAACATACTTTGCATCGAATTACTTAAATAACAACGCACTAATAAATACAGATAATTTGATTTTCATTAAAGGGGATGGCATTTCCAGTCCTATGGGCGGAGGAATTGCAGCTTTCTCTAATATAGATTCGGCGAAAGTGTATAAAGACTATTTTATAGCAAAAGATATTTCTTGGAAAGAATTGCTCTCAAATTAAATGATACGAAGTCCACTATTTACAATTTTATTAATAATAATTTGCTTACCTATTTGTGCTAAAAATATACACGTAGGCACAAAATATCCACATCAAAAAATAAAAAAAGCCTTATCTGAAGTTGTTGACGGAGACACTATTGTTATTCATGAAGGAACATACAAAGAGGGAAATATAATTATTCAAAAAAAAATTACTCTACTAGGAATTAACAACCCAGTACTAGATGGAGAAAAAAAATACGAAATTCTAAGTATTAAATCCAGTGGTGTAATAGTTCAAGGTTTAATCATTCAAAATTCTGGATTTTCAACTCTTGATGATCCAGGAGGTATAAAAATTTATAATTGCGACAATGTCATTATAAAGAACAATGAACTAAGTAATAACTTTTTTGGAATTTATTTACAGCAAGCGAATCATTGTAAAATTGAAAACAATCGAATACATGCCAACGGAGTTGAAGAACAACTAATAGGAAATGGAATACATTGTTGGAAAAGTGATAGCATTATTATTGTTGGCAATAAAATTAATGGACATAGAGATGGGATATATTTCGAATTTGTAACAAATTCAATTATTTGGAGAAATATTTCCTTTGCAAATATTCGTTACGGACTTCATTTTATGTTTTCCAATGATGATGCTTATATCTCAAATGTGTTTAAAAATAATGGCGCTGGAGTATCTGTAATGTTTACACATCGTGTAAAAATGTTTAATAATTACTTTATCAATAATTGGGGTGATGCAGCGTATGGCCTATTATTAAAAGAAATTTCAGATAGTTACATTCTTCATAATAGATTTATCAACAATACATCTGGAATATACATGGAGGGAACTAATAGAATATTAGTAGAACATAATGCATTTAATGAAAATGGGTGGGGAATGAAAATCCAAGCAAGTTGCATGGATAATATTATTCGAGAGAATAATTTCATAGGAAATACTTTTGACATCAGTACAAATGGAACTTTAGTTCTTAATACCTTTAATGAAAATTATTGGGATAAATATGAAGGGTACGATTTGGATAAAGACAAATTTGGAGATGTCCCCTACCGGCCATTAAGCTTATTTTCGGTTATGGTAGAATCTAATTCATCTCTAATGTTATTATTTAGAAGTTTTATGGTTAGTTTATTAGACAAATCTGAGAAAATAATCCCTAGCTTAACTCCAGAAAATTTTATTGATAATAAACCAAGAATGCATTCAGTAGTAATATGATTGAGCTAATAGAAGTAAGAAAAAAATACAATAGATTAGAAGTTCTAAAAGGCATTTCAACTAAATTCAATCAGTCGGAATGCATTGCTTTAATCGGTCCAAATGGTTGTGGGAAAACAACACTTATAAAAAGCATCCTCGGCATGGTTCTGCCAGATTCAGGAGAAATCACATTTAATAATAAATCTATTTTCAACGAAACTGATTACCGAAATTATATTGGATATATGCCTCAAATAGGCAAGTATCCTGAAAATATGAGTATTGGTCAAATAGTTGAAATGATGAAAGAACTAAGAGGTAGCCATCTATCATTTGATGAAGACTTATACAAAGAGTATAAATTAGATCAAATTTTAAACAAAAGAATGCGAACGCTTTCTGGAGGTACAACACAAAAAGTAAGTGCCGCATTAGCCTTTATGTTCAACCCTCTTGTATATATATTAGATGAACCGACAGCAGGTTTAGACCCGATTTCAGCTGAAATCCTGAAAGACAAAATGCTATTAGAAAAATCTAATGGAAAATTAATTTTAATAACATCTCACCTATTGAGTGATCTTGATGAACTCGTTTCGGAAATTGTATTTATGCAAGAAGGCGAATTACTGATACACCAAACAGTCGATGAACTGAAAACTAAAACTGGAGAGGAAAAATTGTCTAAAGCTATTTCAACTATTCTTAAAGAACAACTCATATGAATAGAATCATTAAATTTGTAATTCTAGATATATTAAGAAATAAAATAATTCTTTTCTATACACTACTGTTAGCTATACTGTCATTCAGCATGTTCAGCTTAGAAGACAATGAATCGAAAGGGTTATTAAGTTTATTAAATTTAATACTTCTTAATGTACCACTAGTAGCAATAATATTCTCTACTATATACATTTATAATAGCTCTGAATTTATAGAGCTTTTAATTAGTCAGCCTATAAAAAGAAATAAAATATGGATTAGCTTATTCTTAGGGCTAAACACTTCACTTGTTATTTCATTCATTATAGGTGCTGGAATACCAATATTACTTTACAGTCCAAATTTAATCGGCATCATTCTTATTATTATAGGTTGTATTATATCGGTAATATTTACATCATTAGCCTTCTTATGCTCTATAATTTCTAGAGATAAGGCTAAAGGGATTGGAATGTCAATTTTAATATGGCTTTTCTTCTCTTTATTGTTTGATGGCCTCATCATGTTCTTATTATTTCAACTAGCTGATTACCCATTGGAAAATTGGATTGCCATAATAGCCGCTTTAAACCCTATAGATTTGTCAAGAATAGTAATACTGCTCCAACTGGACCTTTCGGCTATGCTTGGGTTTACAGGGGCTGTATTCAAGCAAACATTTGGCACTAGTTGGGGAATACTCATTTCTTCATCACTTCTGATTTTATGGATGATTATCCCTTTTATGATTTCACTAATAAAATTCAACAAGAAAGATCATTAAATTCAACAAGAAATTAGAATCATGAAAAAAGATATCACTGATAGAAACGATTTGGAATTAATCATCAAAGAATTCTACATGAAAGTAAGAACCGATAAAATTATTGGTCATTTTTTTACTGATGTAATGCATGTGAATTGGGAAACGCACTTGCCTGCTATGATTGATTTCTGGGAGAACTTATTGTTTTTTAATAATGATTATGAAGGCAACCCGATGAGTATCCATAAAACTATAGATAAGAAGCACCCTATGAAAAAGAAAGACTTCAACAGGTGGCTTAAACTATTCAATACCACGATAGATTATCATTTCGAAGGAGTAAATGCTGAAAATATAAAAATGAAAGCAAATAGAATAGCGAAAGTGATGCAGATCAGCTTGGATAAAAAAATAAAAAAAGCATAGAGTAATTACTCCATGCTTTTCTGCTTATACAATAAATCTTATAACCAATACTATTTATTGCCCTGGGATTAAGACTTGGTCAATAACATAAATAATACCATTAGAAGCAACAACAGTGCCTAGTATTTTTGCTTTACCATTCACGAAGTAATCTTCGCCTTTCTTAGTAACTATTACATTTCCCCCATTTACTTGCCCAATAGATTGGCCATCTTGTAAATTCTCTAATTTGTATACCCCAACAGATACATGGTATTGTAAAATATCAATTAGCGCATCTTTCTTTTCTGGAGTTAATAGAGATTCAACTGTTCCTGCTGGCAAAGCATCGAATGCAGCATTTGTTGGAGCAAATACAGTAAATGGACCAGCATTGCTTAATGCATCTACTAATTCACCAGCTTTAACTGCTGCAACTAACGTTGTATGATCTTTACTTCCAACAGCAACTTGTACTACGTTTGGATTTGAAACATCATCTTGTACACCTGATTGACCAGATTGTGCAGGAGTTTCGGTTGCGCTTGAGCTGCTTGTATTTTCACTTGTACTACTGCTACCACATGCGGTACTTAATACAATTCCTGAAATGAGAATAGATTTAAATATTGTTTCCATAATGTTTAATTGTTTAATCAAAATTAATGCTTGTAACAATAGAGTTTTATGAGTTCAATCATAAAGATTGGATATGCCTAAAAATGGAGATTACACTTAATACTACAAAAAAACTAATAATGAATAGATAATAATGGATATATGGGATGCTTATTGTAAACATACCGGCAAAACCCTGAATGCCTAACAAAACCTCATTAATTACTATAATAATCATGAAATAATAAATATATTTTGAAAGCGAGTTGAGCAGTATATATCTAAATAAATAATGTAGAATGAACATTGAGATGATTACTAATAAAACTAAGTGCAAATAAGCAATAACAATTGATCTTAAACTATAGGCTATATGACTAATAAATGGAACCGTTGAAACCAATTGTAGTATTAATTTTAGTGTAAATGCAAACAATATTACCCATACAATTCTAGCAAAATACTTATCTGTTGATATCACGAGCTTATTTTTATGTCTAGAAACTTGCATCAATAAATAGCACCAAGTGACTAACTGCAATACCGAAGCTAAGATTACTATTACATATAGTGATGAAGGAATTTTTAGCCATAAAATGGATAAAAAATAACTAGGGAACGTAGATAAAAAAAACACCCAGAAAATAGTCTTCAAATTGTTTATTGGCATATACTTCAATAATTGATAGAACATCAAACCAAAACAGGTAAAAATAAACCATCCATTGTATTGAAAATGCAAATAAAAATAAACACTTGCTAGATGAACATCTTGTTGGTACGATTTGCTTATCATTAAATAAGCTATATAAAATGTTCCGAAATTTGAAATGAAATTAAAAAACAATGCCGCATAAAACCAGTGCTTCACAAAAGCTTGTTCTTTAAAATTTAAAGTGTCTTTTATAAAAAAAAAGCTGAACAGCACAGCGGTTAAAACAATAAGGAAAGAAAATGTATTTGATGAAACATGATACCCATATAATATAAAAGATATCATCATTCCAATAGAAAAAACCGTATTTGCAATTAGTATTAAATTGTATTTTTTCCAATTTAACTGAATATGTTGATCTAGAAAATAAATCAACATAAGATATAATGCTTGGCTAATCCAGGCGGCAAAAGCAAAATGTGAATGTGCGTGTTGTAAATGTTTTTGCTCAAGATATGGGAAAGAAAAAGCAATTTTGTATCGCATCAAAAAACCTAACAATGCAACAATTAATAAGTTAGTGATTAATACTAAAATCCATTTTTTATAATTCATATTATTAATACCCCTGGTGATTTCTAATAATCAAATTTGCTCGATAGGACTTATCTATAAATAAAGGTATTGTGAGATTGTAATGATTAGTTGAAATGGAATTGCTATGCATCTTTCCATTTTGCCTTTTTTATATAAATCAAATTAATTCTATAAAACGAATAAAGCATAAATGTACTTAAATACTTTAATTAATTGGGTCAATATTAAAGAAAATTACGGACCAAGACGAGTTATGGAGCATTATTAATTATACACGTTCATTAGCTAAATGATTTTTTTTGTACGCATAAAAAATATGCTTACTTTTCGGTATGGAAAATACAATGACAATTGGAACACCACTTAGCAACACCGCAAAAAAAGCGATGTTGTTGGGTTCGGGCGAATTAGGCAAAGAAGTAGCGATCGAATTTCAACGATTAGGCGTAGAAGTAATTGCAGTAGACCGCTACGCAAACGCTCCTGCTATGCAAGTCGCACATCGTTCTTATGTAGTATCGATGTTAGATGGTGAAGCATTAGCCACTATTATTCGCAAAGAAAAGCCAGATTATATTGTGCCCGAAGTAGAAGCTATTGCAACAAGCACATTAATTGAATTAGAAGCCGAAGGCTTCACGGTTATTCCAACGGCAAAAGCCACTTGGTTAACCATGAATAGAGAAGGCATTCGATCTCTTGCTGCAAATGAATTAAATGTAAAAACCTCTCCTTTTGAATTTGCAGGAACATTAGAAGAATTTGAAATAGCTGTTGCTAAAATTGGGATACCCTGTGTTATTAAGCCAATCATGAGTTCTTCTGGAAAAGGACAAAGTGTAATAAAAAAACAAGAAGATGTGTTGGCCTCTTGGGAATACGCACAACAAGGTGGAAGGTCTGGAAAAGGACGCGTAATTATTGAGGGCTTTGTCGATTTTGATTATGAAATCACTTTACTCACTATCAAACATCAAGCTGGCATTTCTTTTTGTGCACCCATAGGACACCGTCAAGAACATGGTGATTACCAAGAATCATGGCAACCACATCCTATGTCGGAAAATGCTTTAAAGGCAGCACAAGACATTGCCAGCAAAGTGGTAAATGCTTTGGGAGGTAAAGGTTTATTTGGCGTAGAATTTTTTGTCAAAGGAGATGAAGTTTATTTTTCAGAATTATCACCCCGACCACATGACACCGGAATGGTAACGATGATTTCGCAAGACCTTTCTGAATTTGCCTTACATGTGCGTGCGATTTTAGATTTACCCATACCAAATATTGTGCAACATGGACCATCTGCCTCTAGTGTAATTCTAGTAAAAGGAAATTCCAATAAGGTCAGTTTTTCTGGCATAGAAAAAGCGCTCGAAAATCCAAACACACAAATTAGACTATTTGGCAAACCAAATGTAGACGGCGAAAGAAGAATGGGTGTTTGCTTAGCCAGAGCAGAAAGCATCGAATCTGCAAGAAATAGTGCAAATTCTGCTGCTGCAAATATAAAATCTACTTTATAAACAGCTATTAAAAAATATTACTTACCTTGTATTATATAAACAACAGAAATCATGGCAAAAGAAAAATCACCAACCAAAGAAGCAAAAAAAGAACCTGCTAAATCTTTAAAAGAAAAACGTGCAGATAAAAAAGCAAAAAGAGATAGCAAAAAATAATTCTAAAAAGGACTTTATTCAACAATAAAGTCTTTTTTTTCAGCATTTATAGGTGTTTCAAGACAAATCTACGATTTTTTTAATCTATTTTTAATCATAAATAATTGATTATCAAGATATTAAACATATTTTTAAATATATACAAAATCATATTTTTTTATTAAATTAGTAGAAACAAAAATCATTGTTATGAAAAGATTACTATCTCTCATCTTGATTGTATACCTTAGCTTTGTTGTAAACAAAGGCTTTGCTCAATTTCAATCAAAACCACTTGGCAGCTCAAGTCCAGCAACAAAACAAGTAACAAAGCCAGCAACAA
>CAJBVG010000291.1 GCA_903958995.1 uncultured bacterium
ACATTACTGTGTAAGTAATGTCCTTCATAAGGCTTGGATACAGTTTTATAGTCATCAATAAAATACACTTGCAAGGTTAACACCGTATCTTTAAGTACAGGTGTAAGTTTTACATTGTTTAATTGCAAACGGGTGATAACTTCTTTCCATGCGTAAGGTATGACATAGGCCATTGGCTTTTGTACTTCTGTTGTTGATTTATAATTTTCGTAATGATTTACATTTTTTGTAAATGGTTTATTTCGGTCGTAGTATAAACGTGGTAGACCGCTAACTTCCGATGTTTTATGACCTGCTTCAAATCCTTTAAATTCAATTGTATTTACTTTGCTCGAATCGAGTTTCCAGTTTAAAGGGAAAGTAGTTTGTGATAATACCTCTTGATCTGCTTTAATTTTTACTGCTTTTATTTTTTCAGCATCGCGTTTTGCAATATCAATACACGAAAGTAAAAATGCATACGAACCTTCTACACGTTGCTGATAATTTTTCAACATGTGTGTTTCGAGTGTAAAGCCAATGGCATTAAACAAGGTGCTGTAACCGGTAGCAAAACGAGGGCTTTCATAAAACGCAGCCCACCCAGAATCCGGAACATCCGACCAAGCGTTTACATAAGGAGCTGGATCGAATTTGTATTTTTTAAGCGAAGCGTTTAGCTGTGGTACAAATGAATTGTACTGATATTCGGAAATGCTTTTTTGAAGTTTATCTTTTTGTGTAGCAATATAGGTAACGACGTGTTGATAGTCGGCACCATTGCTGGTATGTGTATCAATAAATAAATGAGGCTTTACTTCTTGAAATATTTTTACAAAAGCAAAAGCATTTCGAGAATCCATTTTAATAAAATCTCTATTCAAATCTAAGTTTCGTCCATTACCACGGAAGCCATATTCTTCTGGACCGTTTTGATTTGCACGAGTAGTGGAGTTCCTTCTTAAGCTACCATCCACATTATATATAGGAATAATATAAATATTGGCAATGTCTAATAGATGAGCGAGAGTTTTATCTTCCTTGTATTTTTGAGTGAAATATTTTTGAGTAGAAATTGGAGTGCCCGACTCAACGTTTAAAATAGTGCTAGTTAAAATCATCGCTGCATCAATACCTTCGGGTTCACCAGGGTGAATGCCGTTATTGATTAGGATATTAATTTTACCATCGGTATTTCCTTTTGTAATTCTTACTAATCGAATGGCATTGTTTACATCAGTACTGTTCGGCAATACATCTATTTTAACTAGAGCATTTGTTGCGCTAAGGGAATTGTAAAACTTAATAACATCGGAGTATTCTGGAGTTTGATTTCCGTTAGAATTAAAATAAGGAGCTTTTGCTTGTTGAGCAGATGTTGAAAATGCGATAAGCATTAAGACGATAAAGCTATTGAAACGTTTCATGCTTCAATATACTACAATCTTATTGATGAAACAACGCTTGAGTTTTCTTTGGTAATTTTTTTACCACTTCATCATAGCTATGATCGATGAGCTCAGCTAGAAGTTTGCGAGGCAAAGAACCATCTGTATATACTGTATTCCACAGGGTTTTATTCATGTGCCAACCGGGTATGATTTCTGAATATCGTTCGCGTAATTCAACAGCATATTCTGGGTCGCACTTTACATTAAAATGATTCGATTCGTTTAACGATATCAGCAAAAACATTTTACCCATCACCTTAAATACGAGAGTGTCCTGATCAAAAGGAAAAGTTTCTTCTACAAATTCTTTTGAGATACAATACTCTCGTATTTCTTCGATGTTCATTATTGCTTAATTATTTTCGCATAACCGTCTTTGGTTTTTAAAGTATAAAAACCAG
>CAJBVG010000292.1 GCA_903958995.1 uncultured bacterium
AAGAAACTAGAAAATTCCTATAATTCTAAGGCCTAGACGAACTAGGTTCTTCATGAGATGCAACATAAGCGAAAGTATTTATTCACTTATTCGAAAACCAGACCAATAGGTTACGTTATCTGTTAAATAATAAGCGTTTACCTTTATTAGTTTCGTCGAAAACCCCATTTTGGTATACTTTATGGCCATTTACGAAAGTTGTATTGATGCTAGATCGGAAGGTGTGTCCTTCAAAAGGCGACCAATTGCATTTGTATAAGATATTGGACTTATTCACTTCCATTTTTTTATTAGGATCAACAAGCACTAAATCGGCATAATACCCTTCACGAATAAAGCCACGATCTTCTATTCTGAATAAAATAGCAGGGTTATGTGACATTTTCTGAACCATCATTTCTTTAGTAATCTGTCCTTCAAATACCTTGTCGACTATCGCTTGCACAGCATGTTGAACTAATGGACCACCTGATGGTGCAAGAGAGTATGCTTGTGTTTTTTCATCAAATGTATGTGGTGCATGGTCTGTTGCGATAACGTCAATTCTACCATCTAATAACGCTTTCCAAATTCCTGCTCTATCACTTGATTTTTTTACGGCAGGATTCCATTTAATAAAATTGCCTTTTTGCGGATAATCTTCATCCGAAAACCAAAGGTGATGAATGCAAGCCTCTGAAGTAATAAGTTTATCTTCTAGTGGAATACCTGATTCGAAAAGATGGGTTTCCTTTTCAGTAGAGATGTGTAAAATATGCAAACGAGTATTGTGCTTTTTAGCTAATGAAACCGCGAAAGAAGAGGATAAGTAACATGCTTCTTCAGAACGAATTTGAGCATGCATAGTGATATCTATATTATCGCCATATTTTTCTTTGAAGCTAGCCTGATTTCGTTTGATAGTCATTTCATCTTCACAATGAGTTGCAATAAGACCAGAAAATTGTGCAAATATTGACTCTAATGTTGAAGGGTTATCAACCAACATATTTCCAGTAGATGAACCCATAAATATTTTCACACCACAAACATTTCTTGTATTGGTACGAAGTACTTCCTCTAAATTATCATTTGAAGTACCCATAAAAAAGGTATAGTTCGCTAATGAAACTTCAGCAGCACGTTGATATTTATCTTCTAGTAATGCTTGGGTAAACACATTAGGAACGGTATTAGGCATTTCCATGTAGGAAGTAATTCCACCTGCTACGGCTGCCTTTGCTTCGGTATAAATTTCACCTTTATGAGTTAAACCGGGTTCTCTAAAATGCACCTGATCATCAATCGCTCCTGGTATTAGCCACAATCCTTCGGCATTAATAACTTCTGCAGAATCATCGGAAATATCTTTGGCAATTTTTGCAATTCTCTCGTTTTCAATAAGTACATCTAAGATCTCAGAAGAGCCTTCATTTATTACTGTTGCCGATTTTATTAGGTATTTCATAGGTGATGAGGGTTTGTACAAAGATATGAAAATTGGACTACTGGACTACTGGACTTATTTATAAAATATTATAGAAATTCTGAAGATTGAACATCCATTAGTCCAGAAATCTAGTGTCCAGTAGTCCAATTTTCATATCTTTGCGCTTATGTCAATAAATTTTGAACAATTTTCGTTAAATAGACAATTGCTAAGCGCGATTGAAGACTTGGGGTATACCGAACCTACACCAATTCAATTGAAGGCAATTCCTACCATAATGAATGGGCAAGATTTATTAGGTGTAGCACAAACAGGAACAGGGAAAACTGCAGCTTATAGTATTCCAATTATTATGAACTTAAAATTTGCTCAAGGGATGAACCCTAGAGTTTTAGTTTTATCTCCTACTCGAGAACTGGCTATACAAATTCATGCTGATATCGTTGCCATGTCTAAATACACGGACCTACGTTCGGTAGTATTATATGGAGGCTTAGGTCCGAAAACGCAAAAAGAAATATTAAGTCAGGGCTTAGATATTGTTATTGCAACACCAGGCCGATTGGTGGAGTTATATTTAGCGGGTGATTTGATCTTAAAAGATTTAAAGACCCTTATAATTGATGAAGCGGATAAGATGCTCGATATGGGTTTCATCCACAAAATCAATAAAATTCTAGAAATCGTACCTAGAAAAAGGCAAAACATGCTTTTCTCGGCTACCATGAGTGAGAAAGTGAAAACCCTAGCGGGAGATTTCTTAGCATTCCCTATCATGGTGGAGATTGCACCTCAAGCAACTCCAGCAGATTTGATTACTCAATATTTGTATAAGGTTCCAAACATCAGAACTAAAATTAATATGCTGCAAAGCTTTTTAGAAAACAAAGAAGAGTTTACTAAGATTATTGTGTTTTGCAAAACAAGGCAGATAGCAGAAAATTTATACCATTATGCTGAGCGAGTATATGGGAAAGATGAAGTTCGAGTAATACATGCCAATAAAGGGCAAAATACACGTATCAATAGTATTCAGGCATTTAAAGAAGAAGATGTTCGAATATTAATTGGAACGGATGTGGCATCAAGAGGATTAGATGTGGCTAATGTTTCACACGTAATTAACTTCGATGTTCCATTGATATATGAAGATTATGTTCATCGTATTGGAAGAACAGGTAGAGCGAGCCAATCGGGTGTATCCATTACGTTTTGTAATCCCGCTGAAGAGTATCATTTAGAGAAAATTGAAAAGTTAATACGTCAACGAATTAACGAATTAGAAGTTCCATCAAACTTAAATGTAAAAGAAACACCTTTCACCGAGGCTCAGGCCATGGCGAAAGAAATAGATATGCAAAAACGTAAGGATAACCCTGATTTTAAAGGGGCTTTCCATGAGAAAAAGTTTGCAAAAACAGTCTTAACAAAAAACATCTCCGATATCGCTTATAAAAAAGCGAAGGATAAAGAGAAAAAAGAAAAAATCAGAAACACAAAAAGCACTCGTGGAAAGAGTGGTGGTCGTAAAAAAAGTTAATACAAAATGAAAACAGCAGAAATCAACATTAAAGTTACCCTTGACGAAAATAAATTACCAGAAACCATTACATGGAAATCTACTGATGGTGAGACCAATGAAGAAGTAAATTGCAAATCAATGATGCTTGCTTTATGGGATCAACAGTACCAAAACACCTTGCGTTTAGACTTATGGACGAAAGACATGCCAGTTGATGAGATGAAACGGTTTTTCTATGAAACATTAATGACCATGGGTGATAGCTTCTTAAAAGCGACAAATGAGACCAATATTGTAGAAGATTTACGTGATTATTGTGCTCATTTCGCTGAAAAAATGGAATTGAAAGTTCAGGGTTAATTTTGAAGTAGAAATTACTATATTGGAACTTTATTCATCCAATACATTATTTTGAAAAAGACACAGCTCCTCATATCGACATTAATTCTCTCTATTAGCCTGACCTTTAGTTGTTTTACTCCTGCTAATGCGCAATTAAAAGTTCGCACCGAGAAAAACTTTACTAAAATGGTTAACCAAGTTTTGGTTGGCTCTGGAGTTGTTATTAAAAATGTAATATTTAAAGGCGATACCAATGCTATTGGCATTTTTGATGGTCGTAATTCAAACATAGGTTTAGATAGTGGTATTATTATTACTACTGGACTTGCCAGAAATGCAATCGGTCCGAATAACGATAAAGCAAATACCTCTAACCAAAAAGTTGGTGATGGTGATTTAAACTCACTCCTCTCTGGAGTAACTACCAAAGATGCTGCATCATTGCAATTCGAATTCATCCCTGTTTCTAGTATCGTAAAGTTTAGATTCGTATTCGCATCAGAAGAATATCCACAATGGGTAGGATTCCCCTACAATGATATTTTTGGATTTTTCTTAAGTGGTCCAGGAATAGTAGGCAAAAAGAATATTGCATTAATCCCGAACACTAATACACCAATTAGTATAAATACGATAAACAATTCCACTAATTCAAATTTATATTTCGATAATCAGAACGGAACAACGATTCAATATGATGGCTTTACCAAGGTAATCGAAATTGTAGCTGACAACCTTACTCCCTGCCAAACTTATGTTATTAAAATGGCTATAGCCGATGTGGATGATTATGCATACGATTCTGGATTTTTCTTGGAAGCATTAAGTTTGAAAAGTGAGGCAGAAAACGAAGCAAAGGTGGACTTATATGTACCACTTGGGAAAAATGTGATTCAAGAAAAATGTGACAGTAGTGTGTTTCGATTCACTCGATCAAGTTCAAATACAAGTTCTAATTTAAAAGTAAAATATAACATTACGGGAGCTGCCACTATGGGCGTTGATTATTTACCAATCCCCGACTCAATTGTTATTCAAACTGGTAAAATGTTTGCTGATTTAGTAGTTTTCCCTATTGATGACAATGTTCCAGAACCAACAGAAGGAGTAATTTTAACCATCACGAGTAATGGAATATGTTCTAAATCCTTTGACTCTGTAGCAATAAAAGATTTTGACACCTTAACTATTGTTGGGATTAAGAAGGTTTTCTGTACTGGAGATACTATTTCTAAAATTGTAAAATACAGTGGAGGTTCTTCTCATTTATCATATACCTGGACAGACAGTTTAGGAGTAATAAAATCATTGTCAGCAGTAATAGATGCTTCGCCAGATAGTTTAACGATGTATATCATTTCCATTTACGATAGTTGTATTAATTACACATCAAAGGATACATTTTACATTCCACCAATTATACCTGTTACATTGGTTTCTAGTAGTGATACCATTGTTTGCGCTCCTACGGATATATTTTTTAGTGTAAAATCAAATGTCCCAGGATTACATTACCAATGGGGAGCTACAACGATTGATTTCACGGCAGTTGGCTTAATCGAAAACGACACCTTAATGACGACTAAATATTCCGTTCCATCGGGAGTTAGTCCGATTATTGTGACTTGTGTAGTTACCGACGAAAATTATTGCGCCAATGAAATACAATATAAAATTTCGAGTATACCCAAAGGTGTATATGGACCGAAGACAGTTTATGTATGTAAAGGTGATAGTATCTCGTTGAAAGCATATGGCGGAGGAACTTACAAATGGACTCCATCCACAGGAATTGTAGGTGATACTACATTTTCAACGGTTAGAATATTTAAACCAGGATCTTATTTAGCAATAATAAAAGATACTGTTGATTGCATAAAAGAAGTAACTATTGAAGTAGTTTACGATACTATTCCATTGGCCAATGCAGGAGAAGATGTTGTAATTTGTGAACGTTCAAGCGTACCATTAAGTGCTGGAGGATCTAATTATGATACTTACGAATGGACTCCAAGTGCGAGCTTAAGTAATTCAAAAATTGCAAATCCATTAGCTGGTCCTTCAAAAACGACTACCTATTATTTGAAAGCTATTAATCATGCTTGCTTTAGTTATGATAGCGTAGTTGTTCATGTTATTGTTCGTCCGGAATTAATAGTTGATTACAGTTTTGACAGTTGTGCTAAAACTGTTTATTTCTCGAACACAACCGTTGCAACCGATAGTTTTTATTGGGACTTTGGTGACACAAAACAATCATTAGAACGTAACCCTATTCATCGTTACGATACTACAGGTGCGATGACTGTTACGCTTATTGCGAATAGAGGTACTGATTGTACCGATACTAGCACATTCACATTGAATTTACTTGATGTAGATCCTAAGCAACGAAAAGTTCCAAATGTATTTACACCAAACGGAGATAACATTAATGATGTATTCAGAATAACTGGAGGCAATGTGAGTTGCGCCATTGAAAAGATGAGTATCTATAACCGTTGGGGTAAATTGATGCACGAGATAAAAGATGCTGAAGTATGGGAATGGGATGGCCGTATCGGGGGCGAAATAGTCCCACCGGGAGTCTATTTTTACTCAATCATCGGTAAAGGCTTCGAAGATGTAGGCATGGTCAATGTTATTTATTAAAATTGTATTATATACAAATCATTAAAAAACTTTAAATCATGTTAGACGGACACTACATTCATTTGTTAAGCAATCATTTTCCGATCATCTTATCATTAACTGGCTTTGCAGTATTAAGTATTGGATTATTAAGACATTTAAAAACAGTAAAGCTTGTAGGCTTATATATTCTACTTGCGGCATCTGTATCAACCATACCTGCTTATATTACAGGAGAAGAAGCAGAAGAACGCATCGAAAATTCACTTGGAACTAGCGAAAGCATGGCAGAAGCACATGAAGAAGCTGCAGAACTTGCTTTTATTTTAACCGATATCTTGGGAGTACTTGCATTAATTTCAATATTACTATTAACTACAGATCATTCACTTTCTTTATGGGCAAACCGATTAACTTGGTTAGTAGGCTTCGTTTCGTTAATATTATTATTCAATGTAGGTAAAACAGGGGGACAAATACGTAGACCGGAATTAAGAGCTGGTGCTGCAATAGATACAACTCAAACATTAGAAAACAACGAATCAGGAGAAGACAATGACTAAAATAAAATTTACGCTTGGATTGCTATTACTTTCATTTTTTTCAATTTCAACAAGCTCTTGTAAAAACGATATTGATCTATCTACAGCTCCTACTATTTCTTTTAAAGACGATATACAAGCCATCATTTCTGGAAATTGTGCAATGAATGGGTGCCACGGAACCGATAAGGACTCAGATTTCCCTTTAACTACCTATAACGAAGTAATGAATGAAGGTGGAGTAAAAGCTGGTGATGCAAAAGGTTCGAAATTCTATCAAGTATTACTAATCAATTTTGGTGAGAAAAAAATGCCACCTAAAGGTCCTTTGACAGATAAACAAATAAAGAAGGTATTTATTTGGATTGAGCAAGGAGCGCTTAATAATTAGGAATTTTAAATTAGGAATTAGGAATTTTAAAAGAATGAAAAAAATAATTTTAATTGGATTAGTATTGATAAGCGGATTGAGTGCTTGTTATTACGACAACTTTGAAGAAATTAATCCCGGACTAGGGCTAGCTTGTACCGATACAGCTGGTGCAATTGGTTTTACGGCAAAAGTTTTACCTATTATGAATCAATCTTGTGGAACAGGAGATAATACTTGTCACCAAAGCGGAACAAGTACTGGAGGATATGTTTTACTTAGCACCAAAGCTGATGTACAAACTGCGATTAACGATGGATTGTATATCGAATCGATTCGACATGATGTTGGTGTTAAAGCAATGCCAAAAAATGGTGGCAAACTAAGCGATTGTGAAATCGGAGTAATCGAAAAATGGATGGCTACAGGAATGGCTGACTAGTACAATTAGGAATTAGGAATTAGGAATTAGGAATTTAAAAAATTGAGATGAATTTTAAATTATTAAAATATATATTTTTTGTACTTGCAATAGTATTTACAAGTAATGTAAAAGCTCAAGAGACAGATCCAATGAAGTTGTTAATGGATATGGCTCCAACGGATATAAAGGAACCTGTTACAGCAACGTTTAAAGGTACACGTTTAGTAAACCAACATACCATTGAAGTTGGTGGGAAAAGGACATTAGATTTTAGAATTGCCCATCGTTTTGGTCCGTTTAATTCAGGAGCTTATAACTTTTGGGGATTAGATGGTGGTGCAAGTATTCGCATGAGTTTAGAGTACAGCTATGACGGTAGATTGCAATTCGGATTAGGAAGAAGTTCTACCGAAAAAACATACGATTCTTATTTGAAGTATCGTTTGCTTCGTCAGAATAAAAACAATTCGATGCCAGTAAGTGTAACTTTATTTACAAGTTTGTACTATACAAATTTGAAAGGATCTTCTGCCCTATTACAAGGTGTAGATAAGTTCAATAATTTTAGTTCTCGTTTATCTTTTGCACATCAAATTATGATTGCAAGAAAATTTGGAGAACGCTTATCAGTGCAAATCACTCCTACGATGGTTCATTATAATCAAGTAGATAAGATTAGTGATCAAAATGACACTTATGCAGTTGGTGCATTAGGACGATATAAATTTACTAGAAGAACAGCATTTACATTTGAATATATGGCTAGAGTAAATAAATTCTCTCGCTCAGAAACATACTATGATTCTATGGGTATTGGTTTAGATATCGAAACTGGTGGTCACGTATTTCAAGTGCATTTAACAAACTCATTAGGCATTACAGAAAATCAGTTCGTTACAAAAACTACTGATAATTGGGCTAAAGGTGGAATGCGTTTAGGATTTAATATTTCAAGAGCCTTTACCCTTTAATTAGATGTAAGAATTGAGACATGAGATATGAGATAAAACTTTTTTTCATTTTTCTATTTTCTATTTTAATTTCTCAAGAAGTAAAAGCACAAGAATATTTTCCACCATTAACAGGAAAACAATGGGATACTATTACTCCGGCACAACTTAATTGGTGCAGTGATAGTATCCCATCTTTATTAGATTTCGTTGGAGAAAATAATTCTAAAGGGTTTATTGTTTTAGTAAATGGTAAAATTGCCATTGAGAAATACTACGGTTCATTTACTCAAGATAGTATTTGGTATTGGGCCTCAGCTGGTAAATCTCTACTCTCTACATTGGTTGGAATTGCCTTTAATGATCAATTAATTGATCTACAGAATTCAAGTTCTTATTATTTATCAAAAGGTTGGACAAGTTGCGATTCAACTGCTGAGCAAAAAATAAAAGTTATTCATCAACTCAGCATGACATCTGGCATAAATGATAACGTGATTGATGTAGATTGTACAACACCAACATGTTTATCATGTTTAGCAAATCCTGGAACTCGCTGGGCATATCATAATGCTATATACACTTTATTAGAAGATGTATTATCATCCGCAACTGGGCAAAGTTTAAATACCTATTTAATTTCTAAAATCAAAAGCAAAACTGGATTAACAGGAATCTACCTAAAGCAAGGATACAATAATGTTTTCTTTAGCAATGCTCGATCTATGGCACGATTTGGATTGCTAGCATCCAATAACTTTGTTTGGAATACAGATACTGTGCTTAGGGATGGAGCTTACAAAACTCAAATGACCAACTCATCTCAAAACCTGAATCCATCTTATGGTTATTTATGGTGGCTTAATGGGAAATCGAGCTTTATGTTACCTAGCTCTCAACTTGTATTTAATGGGCCTCTTCTACCCAATGCGCCAATGGATTTATATTCTGCTATGGGTAAAAATGGACAACTCATTAATGTCGTACCAAGTAAAAAAATTGTAGTGATTAGAATTGGCGATAAACCTAAAAATGCGAACGAACTTCCTATGATTTTTAATAATGAAATTTGGAAGCGATTAAATAATGTAATGTGTAACTCTACGTATTCGAATATCGAGAATAATAAAAGCATACATATCTACCCTAACCCAAGCAACGATTATATTTTAATTGATGGAGTTGATATGACTGAGAACATTAGTATTTTCAATACACTCGGACAAAAACAAGCAGTGAGTTTCGAAAATAATAAAATAGACATTTCAACACTTCCACAAGGAATGTATTCATTAGTTCTAAAAATGAAAACAACCAGCTACCGAAATAATTTCATCAAAAACTAACATTAGCACATTAACCAATTGGCACATTAACCTTTCTCTTCCCAGATTTGCACCAAGTGAATAATGGTATCTACTGCGAGCTCCATATCTTGCACAGAAACCCATTCGAGCTTCGAGTGGAATGCATGTTCGCCAGCGAAGATATTTGGACATGGTAAGCCCATAAACGAGAAACGAGAACCATCTGTACCTCCACGTATTCCACCACTTACTGGATTCATACCAGCTCTACGAATTGCTTCTTCAGCATAACTCACCAGTTGCGGGTTTTGCATTAGAACTTCTTTCATGTTTCTGTATTGGTTGGTCACCTCGATATCGAAAGTAGAACCTGGATAGTTTTTGACAACTTGATTGGCAATGTCTTCAACAAATTGCTCATGAACTTTCAATTTTGCTGTTTCGAAATCGCGAATAATAAATTGAATGCTTGCAGATTCCATTCCACCTGTAATGGATACGGGGTGAACAAAACCTTCTCTACCCGTTGTAGTTTCTGGAGACAATGTATCTTTTGGTAATGCTGCGATTATATCGGATGCGATTTTTATAGCATTCTCCATTTTATCTTTTGCAAAACCTGGATGAGAGGCTACTCCATTAATATTAATTTTCAAGCCATCGGCAGAAAACGTTTCGTCTTCAATATGACCACGTGTTTCACCATCCATTGTATAGGCGAAATCAGCGCCCAACTTAGTTAGGTTTACTTTATCTGCTCCACGACCAATTTCTTCATCGGGTGTAAATAAAATTTTAATATCACCGTGTTTAATTGAAGGATTATTGATTAATTGATAAACTGCATCCATAATTTCAGCAACTCCCGCTTTATTATCAGCTCCAAGTAATGTTGTGCCATCAGCAGTAATAATATCATTACCCACTTGATCTAAAAGCGCAGGATGCTCCGCAGTTCTTAATATTTGTGATAAATCTTGTGGTAGAACAATATCCTTCCCATCATAATTTTTATGGATAATTGGATTTACATCTTTACCTGTACAATCTGGAGAAGTATCCATATGGGAACAGAAACAAATAACAGGAATTTTTTTATCGGTGTTTGAAGGTAATGTAGCGTATACATATCCATTTTCATCCATTTCAGCATCTACAATGCCTATGGCTAATAATTCTTCAACTAATATTTTACCAAGATTCTTTTGCTTTTCTGTTGATGGGCAAGTTGGAGAATTGGGATCTGACTGAGTGTCGATTTTAACATACATCAAAAATCGATCGGTAACTGTATAATTAAGATTCATAAGCTCTCTAAAAATGAATCAAAATTAATAAAAAATAGTTACCGAAAGATTTTCAAAGAATATCTTTTTTTATATAATGCCAAATACTATAAAACACAGTAGTCTTATCATAGGCCCACTATTGGCTTCTTTGGGGAAATTGAAGCATGTTTTAAAAGTCATTTCTAATTAAACAATACAATAGTATCCATACTAAATGCCATCATTTACTTTAATGATTCCAAAATGCTTAAAAAACTAGGCATTTAATAATAAAATATTCTGAACAAGTAAAAACAAGGTTTGAACAAGTAAAACTGATTACTTACCTAAAAGCCATACTTTAAAATCTGAGGATCTTTCTGTACTTACAACGATTTCTTCTTCAATAGCTGGCTTTAAAACTATTTTCACACGTGATTTTGTATAGGTATACATGTTCTCAATAGAGTTGAAACATATAATACATTGTCTATTGATACGATAGAAGTCTTTAGAATCAAGTATTTTTTCAAGCTCATCTAAATTCTCATCAATAGGTAGTACTTCTCCATTTTTGAGAGTCATGAATGTGACTTTTTGGCGAGTATAGAAATAAGCAGCATCTGCAATTTCAATAGCTTTGATGGTATGACCATATCTTACAACAATTCTTTTCTGTTGAACTTTAGTAATCACCTTTTGAGCCAATTGAACTTTCGAATTGATTTCTGAAGGTGTGCTAAAATGTAATTTGTATTTTTCAATAGCTTGTGATAATTCTTCTTTTTTTATTGGCTTTAATAAATAGTCTATACTCGTAAGTTTAAAGGCTTTAATAGCATATTGATCAAAAGCTGTAGTAAATATTACGGGACCAGTAATCGTCACTTTATCGAAAATCTCAAAACTTAGTCCATCTGAAAGTTGAATATCTAGAAAAATCAAATCGATTTTTTCTTTTGTATTCTTCAGAAATTCAACGCTCGATTTTACACTATCTGGCTGAGCAAGTAAATTAACATTTTCATCAATTTTTTTAAGCATTGCATACAAACGTTCTGCAGCAATAGCTTCATCTTCAATAATTACAATATTCATACTATTTAATTAAAGGTATTTTAACAATAAAAAACTGTTCATTTTCATCTACAATAACAGTATCATTACTTAATATTTGATAACGATTTTTAATATTCAACAATCCAATTCCCATCGATACCACATCATCTCGTTTCCGCTGAATAACGTTTTTTACAATAATATATTTTTCATCACAATATACATCTACCACCAATGGGTTTTCTCTAGTTGCCATATTGTGCTTAATCGCATTCTCTACCAGCAATTGCAAACTTAATGGAGCAATCATTTTCTTTAAATCATCACTACTGATATCGATATTGAAAATGATTTTATTGCCAAATCGTTGTTCTAGTAAGAAGATGTAATTCATTAACAATCGAACTTCTTCTTCTATTGTAATTAAGCTTTTCTCTCTATAGAATAATAGTTCTCGATAAAAATCCGACATTTTTTCAACAAACAATACTGCTTTATCCTGATCTGTTTCGATAATACCTATTAAGGCATTAAAACTATTGAACAAGAAGTGGGGATTGATTTGATTTCTCAGGGCATCCAATTGAAATGCAATGCGATCTTTCTCATAGTTCTCCTTAACTTTTAACTGGTTTTCTCTCCATTTCAATAAATAATAAAAACAAATTATTACCCCAATTCCAGATAAAAACATAAACCAAAATTGAGTCCAAAATGGCGACTTTATTTCAAATTTATAACTAACAATTTTTGCATTACTAAAATCGTTTGTTGCAGAACTCATTACTTGAAAAGTATATTTTCCGGGAGGAAGTTTTGAATAAGTAACTGAATTGTCTCGTGTTTCGTACCATTTTAAATCATAGCCAACCAACTGAATTTTGTATTTCACTTCAGTGGGTTTATGATACCATAGTCCGATATAATCAAATGTTAAATAGTTCTCATTATATTTAAAATGTTGTGGTAATGAATCCTTTCTAGATTCATAATAAACCCTCACCTTTTTTAAAATGGTATGAGGTCCCTCCCACATGGTATTTAAATGCGAGTAGTATTTAATGATACCCTTAGATGTTCCTATCCAAATATTTCCATATTCATCCTTAAAGTTTGCATTTAATCCAGGGTTTAATTCTTTTAAACCTAATTCCTCATCATGATATAATATTTGATGTGTACTGGTATTAAAAATATCTATACCATTGTTATTTACAATTAGAAGATTATTGTTGTTATCATTAACAATTCCAGCATTATCATAATATCGAATACCCTTAGCCCTATTGAAATTGATAAACTTTGTACCATCAAATGAATAGATGCCATCTTTAGCGGAATTTAACCATAACACCCCATGAGCATCTTCAACAATTGAATAAATAGTTTTAGAGCGTAGTCCTAAACGATTATTATAATTTACAAATCGAGTTCCATCATAAACTGTTACCCCTTTCCCATCGGTAGCAAACCACACTCTATCCTTAGAGTCAATAAATACCTGATAAATAAAGTTAACGCCTAAGCCACTTTCTTTACTGAAATTAGAAACAGATTTTAAATCTTCTAATTTATTTGAGAATGAAACCTTGCTTACTCCTCCTAATGTAGCTAACCATAGCAAATTATTTTTTGAAGTGACAGATAGCACATTGTTATTGGCAATGCCATCTCTTTCATTATATACCCTATACTTTTTAGTTTTGGGATGGTATCGAATTATTCCTTTATCAAAAGTTCCAAACCACATCCAACCAAATTCATCTTTATGTATACTAATCACATTCAAATTATTGATTTCAGGTAGTATTGATTCGAATTTTTTATTTTTATAACAGTATAGTTTATTCTGAAAACTAATCCATATTATAGCTTGATCATCACGATAAATTGCATTACAGTTTACATTTGAAAATTGTGAAGGGTACTTCAATAATTCAAATAAATCATTAAAATTATACAACAAACTGGTTTGATTGCACAGCCAAATATTACCCTCGTTATCAATTTGAATATCACTTACACTTGAAACAAATTCTTTATTTTTTTTATTAAAAACTTTAAATTGTCCTTCGTGACTATAGTGCACTAGTCCTGAATCCTCAGACAGTAACCACACCTCATTATGATTTAAAGCTATTTTATTTACACATCCTATATTATCACTACCATCAATTGATTCGAGGTAATTTTCTTTTGTTCGATATCGAAATAAACCTCTCGATTGTGTACCTATATAAATCAAATTGAATTTTGAATCATATTTTAAAGCACTAATAATATCATCGGTAATTTTGTTATTTAATCTAAATGGATTATATTTTTTTGTTTCGGTGTGAATAATACCAATTCCTCTATCGGATGCTAACCAAATTTCATCATTGATCAATTCTAAATCATATAAATAATTATCGGCTAATTTTGCGATTTTAGAATATTGATATAAGCTATCTTTTACTACATAAGCAATTCCAGAACCATTAGTTGAAATCCAAATAGTACCATTTTTATCCTGAATAATATCTGATATCGGAGAAGATAAATGAAAAGCTTTTGCAGATCTAGTTGATTTATGATACACATTACCATTTACATCACCAACCCATAATTCGTTACTTTTATCAAAAAATATTGTATTAATATTATTATTAAATTTAGCAGGAATTTCAACATCAAAATATTTATAGCCATCAAAATAAAGTACACCTCGGTCGGTTACTAAAAATAAATATCCTTGATTGTTTATACTAATACGTTTAATCTTATAATTAAGATCGTTATAATTCAACTCTGTTTTATTAATCAGCGGAGATTGCGCTGTAGCTCTTAAAGACAACAAAAGAAAGAATACTATCCAAAGTTTATTCATAGTGTTCAAAATTAGCTTGGACAATAATTTGAATTTCTTCCGATATTTTTTGATTGACGATAGTCGGGATAAAAATACCGTGTTCTTCAAGTAAAACATTGAATTTCGAATAGACATTTATTTTTCCATTCTTCACTTCAATCGAAACTTTAATAATTCTATCTTTTTCAACACCATGTATGTTTAGTTTCCCTTTAGCGCGAACTTCATACTTGCCATCAACATAAAAATTGATATTCTCTACAATTTTACCAGTAAAATTACATCGAGGAAATCGTTCGGACTCCAAGTAATTCTCATTAAAATGTTCTTGTTGTAGACTACCATTAAAACCATTAAAGGAAGTATTCTCGACTGTAAAGGCAAATGTTTTATCTGCTAACATTAGCAGACCATTGAGTTTTGATGACTTTGCTTCTATTCTTTCTAATGTAGCATCAGATACGAAACGAATACTCCCATTTCTCATTATTAATTTATTTGCTTTTTGAGCATTTGAATGCACCGCAAAGCAAATCATAATTAAAGCAAGCAAATAGGTTCTCATTAAAGAAACATTAATGGTTATAATTTTTTAAACAAGTAATAATTGAATTGATATGATCTTCTGTTAAATCGAGATGTATTACAAAACGCATGGTTTGTTTGCCCATGGTATTGGCAATAATGTTATTCTCCTTTAAATATTGAATAAAAGAATCTGAGGAAACATCATCTTTTAATTTAAATATAATGATGTTGGTTTCTACGGGTAGTAATTCTTTAACAAAAGTACATTGTGCTAAACAATCTCCAATTTGTTTTGCTCTTCTATGGTCGTCGGCTATACGAACTATGTGATGATCTAATGCATAAATTGCTGCTGCTGCAAGTACTCCAGCCTGACGCATACCACCACCAAATAATCGACGATACCTACGAGCCTTAGCGATGAACGCTGAAGAACCTAATAAAGCTGAACCTACAGGAGCACCCAAGCCTTTCGAAAAACAGACAGAAATAGAATCGAAATATTTCGCATAGTCTTTTGCATTATCTTTCGATTCTTCTAACGCATTAAAAATACGAGCTCCATCTAAATGTAAAGGCAATTGATGCTTCTTACACATATCGGATATTATCGAAATTTCATCTAGTATATAATATCCTCCACCAGCTTTGTTTAATGTATTTTCTAATGCAACTAAAGAAGTTCTTGGGAGATTAATAATCGGAGGATGAATATTTTCTTCAATTTGCTCTGCTGTGATTTTACCTTTATTTCCATGAATCGCTCTTACCTGTACGCCAGAATTAAACGCCATCCCTCCACCTTCATAATTGTAAATATGTGAAGTGGAATCACAAATTACCTCATCACCAGGTATAGTATGTGTTTTAATTGCAATTTGATTGGTCATTGTGCCTGATGGGCAAAATACTGCCGCTTCAAATCCGAAAATCGATGCAATTTTATGTTCTAATGCGTTAATTGTGGGATCTTCACCATAAACATCATCTCCTAATGGAGCGTTAAACATGGCTTCCAACATGGATTTTGTTGGTCTTGTTACAGTATCGCTGCGTAAATCGATCATAAAGGAATGATTTTTGCTAAATTTAGGAATTATTAAGAGTTTTTTGAAGAAAATCGTTTCTAATTATACATACACAAGGTTTATACTGTTAGTTATACTAGCAGTGCTTTGCCATGTCAATTCTTCAAAAGCTCAACTCTTTGTAACTACCAATCGTACAGTAACCGATTTAGTAAGTAATGTACTCGCAAGTAAAGGTGTTGCCATATCTTCAATAACTTCTTCTGCAAACTTAAATGCCATTGGCTTTTTTGATGGACGAAAATCAAATATCGGTTTAGATAGTGGTATTGTTTTATCAACAGGTTTAGTTAGAAATGCTGCAGGAGTAAATGCCATTGGCAATACAGGTACTTCTAATCATCAACCTGGAGATCTTTCCATTACATCTATTTACCCAAGTGAACCTAATTTCGATGCTTCATGGATTAAATTTAGAGTTACTCCAGAATCAGATACCATTCGTTTTCGATTTGTTTTTGCTTCAGAAGAATATCCGGAATTTGTAAGCCAAGCGTATAACGATGTATTCGGATTGTTTATCTCTGGAAATGAATACACCTCTGAAACTAATTTGGCAATAATTCCAAATACTACTACACCAATTTCTATTCAGAGTGTTAATGCAATTACCAACTCCTCTTATTACAGAGATAATACCAATGGACTTTCTTGCACTTTCGATGGGTTTACTACCGTAATTGAAATCAAAGCTAAAGTAACTGCCTGTAAATTTTATGATTTAAAATTTGTGATAGCCGACATTAAGGACTTTATCTACGATTCTGGAATTTTTATAGAAGCACAGAGTTTACAGAGTATTAATAAAAATGCAGTTTCATTAACAACCATAAAGGATTTCTTCACTGAATGTGATTCAAATTCATTTGTGCTCTCTAGAAATTCAGATGATTTATCGACTCCTATTACTGTTCAATATAAAATATCAGGAACCGCAAAAGCTGGAATTGATTATACCATCGACAACATTAGCACTGCAATAATACCTGTTGGAGTAAAGCGAATAGGAGTTGTTGTAAAACCTTTCACAGATGGTGTTCCAGAGCCTTCAGAAAGTATTACAATGAAAATATTAAGTCCGGTAATTTGTGACACCGTAAGTAAAACCTTAACCCTACTCGACTATAAAAATATTGATTCATTAGAATTCAATTACGTTTGTAATGATAGTACAATACGAGTAACCATTAGAGATTTTGAGTTATTGGATAGCATTAAATGGACGAACGATAAAAATAAAATTGTATCCTTAGTCCCAACCTTAGTTTATAATAAAAAAGATACGGGTTACCATTATGTTCGAGGTATAGAGCATTGTACAGGTAGAGTAATTATCGACTCTGTGAAAATTTTAAACTTCCCAATTAGCATTACAGGTGATACCTTAATTTGCTATGGCGATACACTAAAACTTCTTGCTAATTCAGCTTTGACAGGAGCAAAATATGAATGGAGTACAACAACAGGAGGTGGATTTAGTCCAACTCCTCTTTCGTCTGGACCCACAATAATACCCGAAAAATCCGGTAACATTACTGTAGAAATAACCAATGATGGAATATGTTCCAAACAAACATATCATTTAGAAGTAATAAAACTATCTGTCGAAGCAGATACCATTTCCATATGCGGAGCTGGGAATTCAACCATCATTCATGCTAGTGGCGGAACTCAATACAAATGGACACCTGCAACGTTTTTAGATAATGATTCTATTGCTACACCAACCTGTACTCCAACTGCAACAATCACTTATTCATTAAAAGTTTCAAAAGGTGAATGCTCGGAAACATTTGATGTAACCATAACTGTTGATACACCAATAACGGTAAAAGCAAATAACGACATCTACATCTGCAATCGCGAGTTTGCTACCTTACATGCAGAAGGTTCACCAACTGAAAGCTATATGTGGATTCCGAGTTCAGGACTAGATAGCCCCACATCATCACATCCAAAAGCAAATCCAATATCTACAACAACCTACTACGTTATTGGCTCCAATGGTTCTTGTCAGAGTGTCGACTCGGTAACTATTTTTGTGGTTAATCCGATTGAAAGTAATTTAGAATATTCATTCGATTCTTGTAGTCGAATATTTATCGGCACACAAATTAATGCAACAGATTCTAATGATGTAATTTGGGATTTAGGAAATGGTGAAACTAGAGTTGGAAAAAATATTCAATACCAATATACTGATGGTGGAAATTATACCATACAATCTTTTGTTAACCCACTAGCCCCTTGTGTTGATTCCGATGTAGTATCCATTTACTTACCAATTGTAGATGCTGCTAAACGTAGAATTCCCGATGCTTTCAGCCCTAATGGAGATGGATTAAATGATGAGTTTAAAATCTATTTTGGCAATCTCCAATGCGCTGTAGAATCCTTTAAAATTTTTAACCGTTGGGGGCAGTTAGTTTACGAACACTCTTCAGGAGAATCTCTTTCTTGGGATGGAAAACTCAACGGACAACTTTGCGAAACCGGCATTTATGTTTACTACCTTAAAGGTGATGGTTTTGA
>CAJBVG010000293.1 GCA_903958995.1 uncultured bacterium
ATACACAGTTGAAACGCTTTACTAGAAAGGATTCTAAGGGAGATTGTTTAAACCAAATGCCTACTTGAATCTCTAATTTTACTTGATAGAAAAAATGCTAAAAAATATTTTATGAAAAAAGATGCAACCACAGGATTTATTAAAAGTTTTCTTCTTTTTGGTATCGCATTTGTATTATTAGTCACCACCACACCCATTGGTTTTGTATATGCATTACTACGTCAATTATTTATAGGAAAGATAAAAACACTTCAAATTTATTTTATAGAAGTAGCGCTAGCTTTAGACAATGCAGGTAATGTAATCATGCAACATATACTAAACGATACACTGCTCATTAAAAACACCAACACCTATCAGTTCGGCAACAAAAAAGAAACCATTAGTAGTGTCATTGGCAAAAACCATCTAACCAACACCCTCAGCCCCTTGGGCAAAGCCCTAAATGCTTTTCTAAACTTTATTGACAAGGATCACTCTTTGAATTCAATCATTTATGATGTAAAAGCCTTTTTGGAGCAATAGGAGTGTATGGTTTGATTTCAAAAATAAGTTCACAAAAAGCGAACATTTGAATAAATTACTATACTTTTAAGGACAATATCTATTATGGAAATATTAAAATACAAAGTAATCTCTACCAAGGCACAGTATATAGATTATTGTAAAAAATTAGAGACCCTTGTTTTTTCTCAAGTCAAAAACAAAAACTTGAATGATGAAATAGCCCTACTTACTTTACTTATTGAAAAGTGGGATAGTGAACATACTACTTTTAATGAGTTAGATCCAGTTCAGCTTCTTACATCTTTTATGAATAGTCATAATATTAAAGCAAAGGATTTGGTAACGCTTTTGGGTATTAGTAAAAGCTATGTTTCAGAGATTTTAAATTATAAAAAAGGGTTTTCAAAATCAATCATTAGACAGCTATCAACTTACTTCAAAGTATCTCAAGAAGCATTCAACCGCCCTTATGCGTTGAAATCTTCAGAGATTAACGTTTTAAGCAAGAGCAATAGTTTGAGGTCAAAGAAAGAGTTAATAAATCATTAAAAAATTAAGTATGTTAAAGCCAATTAAAACTAACCAAGAGTGTGAACAAGCTTTAGAGCGTGTTTATAATTTAATGCAAAAAAATATCAAACCAAATTCTAAGGAATCGGATGAGCTGGAAATTTTATCTATTCTTATTAAAGAATATGAATCAACTGTTTATAAATTACCAAAGGCATAAAATGGCCTTGAACTAAAGGGCGATATCAAAGTGCATTCATTCGAAGTAGCCGAGATGAAGTCGATTTGGAAGTAGTTTGCAAATAATATTCCTTAAATTCAATCTATGAAACGAAGAGATATCTTAAAAGGCCTTACCATTGCCCCTTTGGCATTAGGCGCTGCGCCACTCAATTCATTCGCAGGCAGCAATGTTTTTAAAGAAAGTAATTTAATTCGCCCTTTTTATAATAATCCGACAATCTTGCTATGACTGCCAGCCTTCGTTTCGCGCGGCTTAAATAATCGCCCTTTACTCAATATTATGCGGTTTTGTCTTCCTTTTTTCGAAAGATAAAGAAGAGCAGTATGATACTGCAGATTGCAAATCCTCCAAGGTAATATAAATTACTATAGAGCTTTTTTGGGAAAAGCATTAATAGTATCATATTTACAATATAGAAGTAAAATCCATATCGAGCTATTTTTTTATTCATACATTATTATTAATTAATAATCAATAGTATGCTTTATTTATTCAAAAATATAATAATAATTTTTTCGAAATACTTTTTCTAATTGTTGTTTTTAAATGTTGGGGACCTATAACCCTATATTCTATGGTATAAA
>CAJBVG010000294.1 GCA_903958995.1 uncultured bacterium
CTGTATTGTATGTTGATAATTGAACCCAAGCTTTAATACTAGAATTTGCTGGATTTGCTTGATCAAAATTAACTTTCATTTCGAAAATATTGAAACGACCAGTTAACAATGCTCCATTTGCGTAGTATTTAGTTTCCCACATTACATTACTGTGAACTTTATCTACTTTCCAAGCTCCTGGAGTTGTATAAGTTGGAGGTACTGCAAGACCACCGATTCTTGCATCGATAACGTCTGTACCTGTGTTACCACTTACAGTTAATAATTCAAATGTGTTTTCTTTTTTGCAACTACTCATAAAGGTAATTGCCAACCCAACAACAGCAACTGATGCTATTAAGAGTGTTTTAATTGACTTCGTTTTCATAATTATTATAGTTTAAAAATTTTGTGATTTGTTATTTCTTTTGAAGTATCACCTATACCTCGTTTTGCATATTCAAAATTAACACGAAGAAATCTGCTGCTTTATGACCCATATCAGTAACAAATATGATTTTTGTCATAAAATTGGGTCAATATGCTGAATAGGTAAAAATGGCTTCTGAAATGGATAAAGGATTTAGAGACAAAAACAGCATTTCCCTTAAAATTGACAAATTCGAAGAGCCTAAAACTTGGTTTAAACTGCTTTAGAGGGACTTAACTAAATTTAATTAGGTTTATTAGATAATTAGGGGTACTTTTGTGAGCTAGCAAAAAATAGGCTAGTGAAATTTTAATATTTATAAACAATACAATGCAAGGAAAAGTTAAATTTTTTAATAACTCAAAAGGTTTTGGGTTTATTACACCATCAGATTCAAGCGAAGATATCTTCGTTCACACTTCAGGATTAATTGATGAGATCCGCGAAAACGACGAAGTAACATTCGAAGTTGAAAGAGGTAAAAAAGGCATGAACGCAGTTCGTGTTGAAGTAGTAAGATAATTATATTCTAACTATAAATCTAAAAAAGCCGCTCTTGAGCGGCTTTTTTATTTATGCCTTACCTGCAATTTTACTGGTGAAATAAAAAGTACTACCGTTATGTAACTTAGACTTCACTCCTATCTCTCCCTGGTTTGCCTCTACAAATTCTTTGCAAAGCAATAATCCTAAACCGCTCCCCTTTTCTTTAGCCGTACCAAGATTTATTTTCTGATTTACTCCAAATAGAAGAACCAAGTTTTCTTCACTTATCCCTACTCCATGATCTATAATGGAAAGCTTTATCTCGTTTTTATTTATTGTCTCTGCTTGTATCGAAATAGTTGATCTGTAATTCGAGAACTTTATAGCATTGGAAAGTAAATTTCTTACCACAAAATCAAATTGATTCATATCCGAATATAGCTCGATGTTGGGATCAATAGACGATTCGATTGTGATTTCTTTGTTTTTTAGACTTATCTCTACTAATGAGATATTGTTTTGAATCACTTCATTTAAATTAAACACTTCTTGATTTACTTTAATACTACGTAACTGAACTTGCCCCCAGCTTAATATATTTTCTAAAGTTACTAATGACATTTCTGTTTGTTTTTTCAACACATCAAATAAAGTACTTTTTTCTTCCTCACTCAATTGATTGTTTTCTAATTCTAACAATATCATTAATACATTATTAATTGGCGAACGCAAATCGTGTGCAATAATGGAAAGTAGCTTATCTCTAACTTGTATTGAATTAAGCAATTCGGAATTATATTTATTTCTTTTGTATAATACATAACCAATTACGAATAGAAAACTTAAAATACCACCAAATAATATCCAAGTTAATTCTTCTTGTAACTCTTTTTTCTGGGCTGTTAATTCTAATTCATTTATTTTCGCATTTGATTTTTCTAATTCAAAAGTGGAATGAACTAATTCAACTTCTGCAATATTATTTAGTTTAGTTACCGAATCACTATAAATATGAAATTTCTCAAATGCATAACAAGCTCCTTGAAAGTCTTTCATGTCTCGTTTTATCACATAAATTGATTCATATATCTCCGCACAGAATTGCTTAAGATGCATTCTTATTGCAACTTCTAACGCTTGTTCAAAGAGTTGAATCGCTTTTTTAGGATCCGAGTATTCATACATTACTCCAATATTATAGATAGCTCTGGCTTCTTCTTCAGGAAAATGATAACGTTTACATAAATTCAAAGCTTCATTATAAAATTGAATAGCTTTTTCAGCTTTATTTAAATTAGAATAAGCATTTGCGATATTAGTTATGATAATAACTTTTAGATGTGGATTTTGAATTTCATTAGAATGTGCTAATGCCATTTCAAAATAATACAAAGCTTTATTCAAATCATCTTGCATGGCAAAAAGTGAACCTAGGTTATTACATGCATCTAAAAATGATTGAGCAGAACTGTCGTGAGCCAAGGATATAGCATGATCTAAATAATTAAAAGCTTTCTTAAAATTCCTAACTTTTATATTAATTACTCCTAGTGAAATATTATTTTGAATAACCCCTGCTTTGTTATTTATTTTTTCGTTTATCATTAATGAACGCAAAAAATAACTTGTTGCCAGTTTGTAATTTCCAAGTTTAGCCTCTATAACTCCTAGTACACCATAGGTAGTTGAAATACCTTCTTGGTAATTGATGTGATAAAATAATTCTAATGCTTTTAATTCTGATTTTCGAGCACCTGTAAGATCGGAGTGTGCTTCTTTTATTTCACCATCACTTTTTAACATTATGGCTATTCCTTTGCCATAATTTAATTTTTCAGATAGGGATCTACCTAATTCCATATAAAAATTAGCAGAATCAATGTCGAAATACTTATAGTGTAAGATTAAGCCTTCATATATCGCAATTCGATTTGTATCTTCTTTAGATACAGACAAATCGCTTAAATACTTATTTTTCGATAGCTTTTGCGCATAAGAAATTGTGCAAAACATTGAAATAAATATAATTAATAAAAACCTACGCATACGCTATTGTTGTTGAGTTATACGAAAATAGCCAATTATATATTGTATTACATATTCTATATCAATAATACTAAATGTAGTAATGATAATCGCAATTACATTAACTTACTTTGCATATGGGATTATTACGCTCACTACGTAAGGGCAGTGCCGATGCATTATTTATCGCAGAATCAAGTACTGGAATGATTGTATACGCAAATGATGTTGCTTGTCAATTGGTTGGTTATTCCCGCGAAGAACTGATCGGGAAAAATCAAGCTTCATTACATCCACCTGAAGAATTAGAATTCATCATAGCAAAATTCAAAGAATTCACTACCACTGAAGGGTACAAAGAAGTAAATGCACATGTGTTACATCAAAATGGGAATCGAGTTCCAGTAAAAATATCATCTTCTAATAATTTCGAAGAAGATGGCAAAATGTATGCTGCTGCCTTTTTTAAGGACATCACTTCTGAACAAAGCTTAGAGAAAATAGCCTATATACAATCTCATATTGTTCGTGCCCCTATTGTTAATATTTTAGGATTATTAGAGGTTTTTGACATTCAAAACTTCGAAGGTACTGAAGAGCAAAAAACAATCTTATTGACTATTCAACACCTAACCTTAGATTTAGATAATATCGTAAAGGACATCGTTAAAAAGACCTACCAAGAGCAGTAATACTACTATTATCGTTTATTCGTTGAATTAATATTAATTTTAACTATTAATTCTAATATTATGAAAACGATCTCTAAAATCCTAATTGTAAGTTTTATCTTATTTTTATTGGTGAGTATTCAAGCAAGTGCTCAAAACACAAATGAACAAGAACCCCTAACTAAATTCAAGTACGGAGTAGGTGGTGGTGCAGGTTTTGCAACAGGTTACGGATTATCTTTCCGTTATGTACCGAAACGATTTGGTGCACAAGTTAATTTTGCTCCTTTTAAAAATAGTGAAACCACGAGATACAGTTTAGGTGCAACATTTTTATACATGTTGAATGAAAACAAAAGCACTAACTTCTATTTATACCAAGCGAATCATTTTTATTATGATTCAAGTTTACAATATGTATTTGATCCGAATAATCCTACGGTTAGCATAACACAACGCGTTACCGATTCTTACTTTAATAATGGATTAGGTTTCGGCGTAGAAATTATTATTGCCAAACGAGTTGGTTTAAATTTCATGGCAGGATATGCTGCTTATGATAATTTCAATGGTCTGAATGTAACTGGCGAATTGGCTTTGTACTATAAGTTCTAAAATCACACATAAAAAAAAGCGCTCTATTTCTAAAGCGCTTTTTTTATACTCTTTTTTTATTGTTTCACAATTTTCATCGTTTGCGTTTTTCCGTTTTTATTTAACAACTGTAGTTGATATACTCCAGCTGCTAATTCTGAAATGTCTACCGTAGACTCAGATTCTTTCATCCTTTTTAACAATATTAATTGTCCTAAAGTATTCAATATTTTCAACTCTGCTAATCCTTCTGTATTTGTAAAATGAATAGCATTCGTTGCAGGATTAGGGTAAACTTGGTATTGTTCTGATTTGGTAACATCTACTCCTACCGCTGGACTAGCTAGCACTTTAAATGAATGTACAACTGGCGTACAGGTTGAAGCGCCTGCTGCATTACTAGGAACAAGCCACCAATAATATAATTGACCGATGTCGGATGGGTCAAATGATAATGTTAATAATTGAAATGGACTAAAACTAGTTGAATAAAATGAAATCATTGGTGTTAGCCCAACATAAAAATCAATAACGTCTATGGGTCCTCCAGTAGTTGGCCAATCAAAACCTATTTGATACGATCCAACACTTACATAAAGTGTATCACCATCTGCAGGAATTAAATTGCTGAAACATCCTGGTACTTCTAAGTTATAGCAGGAAATATATTTTGAACGAACTATAGTATCCGTTGCACAATATTGATTTGAATTAACATAAAAACGAACTACACCTGTAGTGTCAGACTCCCAATATAATGGAGAAGCTCCTTTGATAATCGCTGTATTTCCATTTAAACTTAAAGTAATAAAATCGGTGTTTACTGAAGTGCTAAAAGTATATTTCGATCCTTTTTGAACTTGAACATTACAATATTGACCGGATGATGCACTAGCAGAAATAAGATTTTGAGTAACTGAATCACATACCGCTGGCGTGTACGTTTGAACCGGGAAAAGTGCTCCGTTTAAACAATCTGTACCACATGCAATAAATGTTGTTCTTTTAATAGTATCAATACCACAATTGATATTATTATGTAAATAGAATCTAACTGTGTCAGAAACATTTGAATTCCATACTAATGGAGAAGTTCCAGCAAAAGTTGCAGTGCTTCCATTGTTCGAACTCACTGTAATATAATCAGTATTAATTGAGCTACTGATTACATAATCTTTCCCTTGAGTAACAATTGCATCAAAATATTGCCCGGTTTGTGAAAGTGTTGACACTATATTTATTCCACCATTACAATTTAGCGTTGATAAAACAGATGAAGGGAAATGCACTCCAGATAAACATTGTGCAATCGAAGTAACCGTTAAAGAATATTCTTCTACTTGTCCATATGTTGCTCCGTTGGTATTGCAAGGAGTAGGTAGAAAATTAGGGTCTTCATTATTATATATTTTCATTACACGCATACGGGTGGTACCACTTGTTGCATAGCCTGGCACATTAATACTCCCTAATAACTTAATAGTGTCTGTACCTGTAGAACCAAAGATATCACCAATGTAAAAAGTTTCCCCTAGATCGGTAAACACATTGTTTTTATTCCAATCGATAAAAACCGAAAACGAATTAGTAAATGCTCCGTCTGTGTTTCCTTTTAAAGTAATAGGATACGACTGACCTGCTGTTACAGCTCCTGTAATGGCAATAAAGTTTTGATGTGGACCAATGCCCTTAATCGCAGGCGAAGCATTATTTATCCCTGCAAAATTAACCAATGTAATAGGTTCAATACCGGAAGAGAATGTAATTGGACCACAATAAGGAGCTGGGAATTGTGCAAAAGCTACGGCAGAGCATAGCAATAACACTAAAGTGTGTATTAATTTTTTCATGAGAGTTTTGTTTAGTAAGTAATTCAAATGTATATATATAAAATCGGCAATACTTACAAATGCTTATAATTCACGGTTTTCAGGGATATACATTTTTCAATATTTTCAGTGATGTGAGGGTATAATTGCTGATGTACTTTTGAATTGTCAACTAACACGAATTTTCAACTAACAAAAAAATATTATGAAAACTCTCTTACTTACCATCGCACTACTTATTAACGTTTATGTTTCAATAGATGCACAAGCACAATCAGGTTACATTAATAATATGAACCTTAAAGTAGACGGATCTGAAGAATATCCAATACTGATCTGGAATAACAAGAAAGAAATGAATACGAGCTACTATATTCTTGAGTATTCGTATGATAATATCAATTTCAATACAATAACGACCAGAAAAGCAATCGGAAATTCTAATTTCCCAACGAATTACAACTACTCATTTATTTGTAAAAAAGCAGAAAGTACTACTTATTACAGAATTGTATTGGTTTTAATGGGCGGTGAACGTATTATATCGGAGACTAAAACCTATTTAGTGTCGGATGAAAGCATTAATCAAAATATAATCGCAGTAAGCCTTAAATAGAAAAAATAGATTAAATTTAAATTAAACTTACACTCAACTCATGACAACAATCAAAGACCCACGATTTGTGCTTCTTCAATCGAGCACAAACTTATCTCAATTCTTTTACATGGTATTAATGGATTTACCTGCTGATACAGCAAAATATCCAGATCCTTCTAACATTGTTCCTGTTCTTAGCGGAACGGACTTATCTTACACTACTCAGGATTATGTAATCCCTGCCGATTATTCGGGTGCGACAATAACCTATTTGCTTCAACCATACATGGCTATTGCATCTGAAGGATTACCCGACATTAAAACCATTACGTTTAATGCTAAAACTTCTAAGAAAAAAGGAGACACTGGTGGAGTTATCGGCAAACAATTAGATGGAGGAACTACACCTCCTTACTATGTATTAAAAGATAGAGTGTTTGTTATTCAATCTGACACGAATACAGAAACGTATTTTGTAGGAGGCTTAGTAGATTTCCCATCAACAGAACTTATTGGTAGTAACTTACGGTTACAAAATAGCAATGAGCTAGAAGTACCTAGAAATGTTGGCACTAATCCATCACAAACTTGCCTTGCCTATAGCAGTACACCTGCAGCATATCATTCTAATACTGACCCGAAAACGGCAACCTATGCTGGGATATATGTTCAAGGTTACAATGATCATTTATTAAAAGGCATTCTTTTATTTGAAGATGTAGACCTATACGCGAACGCTACACAACCAGATTACGGTCAAAATGTAAACCCGCTTTAATTAGTACCCATGCTAACTTACAAAGTGAGATTATTTATAGTCATGTCTTTTTGTTTTGTGATGAACTTAACTAACATCGCACATGCAAAAACAAAAGCAGATACACTTGCTATAAAATCTCTCTTTGTAAAGGCAATGGAGTATCAGGATTATAATAATGATTCAGCAATGCTATTCGCTCAAGAAGGGTTCGAATTATCTAAAAAAGCAAACTATAAAGCTGGAATAGGTATGGCCTTTATGAGGTTCGGTGCATTAATGAATGCGAAAGGGAAAACAGACTCCGCATTATTATATTTTCATCAAGCTTTAAGTATTCGTAAAGAACTAAAAAACAATACAGGTGCTGCAGGTATTTGTCAGCAACTCAGTTACGTGTACCGTAGTTTAGGGAAAAAAGACTCTGCATTTTACTACATGTATCAAGCACAACGCTATTTCGACAAAACAAGCGATTCTGTAGCAATTGCAAGTATCTATGTAGAACTAGCGAATTTAAATATAACGTATCAGAACTATACTCAATCATTACATCTTCTACTAAAAGCATTACCGA
>CAJBVG010000295.1 GCA_903958995.1 uncultured bacterium
CGAAGGGTCGAACTATCGAAGGGTCGAACTATCGAAGGGTCGAACTATCGAAGGGTCGAAGGGTCGAAGTTTCTAAATGTCGAATTTTAATCTTTTGTCCAATGTCTAGTGTCCAATTTCCAGTGTCCTTTGTCCAGAGTCTAGTGTCCAGTGTCCAACATCCAAGAATTGTCAACACTCAATTGTGTATAATTTTTCCGAATAGAAACTGTATTTTTCTTATTTTTGAAATGCAAAATTATAACATGAAAAAAGAACTTACGATTCAATCTACAATAGCTGTTAGTGCATTAGTTTTATTAGCAGCCGCAACTCGTTTCCTACCCCACCCTGCAAACTTTACTGCAATTGGTGCTATGGCCTTATTTGGTTCAGCTCGCTTAAGTGATAAACGCTTAGCGCTGATTTTACCTATCGCTGCAATGGCTTTGTCGGATTTGTTTATTCCTTTTGGGTTTAACCCATCGGTATACTTCTCATTCGCGTTAATTGCAGTATTGGGACTAACATTAAGAAATACTAACAAAGTACTTCCAATCCTAACTGGATCTCTTGCATCATCTATCATTTTCTTCGCAATTACAAACTTTGCTGTTTGGATGGGCGAAAATGGCAATATGTACGCTAAATCAATCGACGGTTTATGGATGTGCTATACTGCTGCTATCCCATTTTTTACAAATGGCTTAGCGGGTGACTTATTCTTCACTGGAGTATTGTTTGGTTCTTACCAATTATTGAAGAAAGCTATTCCAGCTTTAGTAAAAGCTTAATATTAACCTCATTAAATAAAAAAAGCGTGATTAGGATTACCTATCACGCTTTTTTTATTTAATCTATTTTATATTTATTGCTCCTGTATACCATTCGGTATAATACCAACTTGGAAGGATCCAATTAATGTACCCGAACTGCTATATCTATAAACATTACCACGTTGTTTAAAATCTACTGCATCTGCTAAATATACTTCATCAGCAACTTTGTCGTAACCGATACCATAAAAATACCCTTCAACAAAAGCTGTTGTAGGTGCAGTTGCATCGGTAATATTAAACTTGAAAATACCAGGCAATAAATTGTATGAACTTAAATAATAGATAGAATTTTTCGCTGCATTCATTTTCATCTTATCCGGATGATCCCCTTTTAATCCAATCTGAATCGATGCTTCAATGGATTCAGTAGTCGGATTAACTCTCACAAATTTAGCCTCTGAATCATCATCCGTAGTATTGAAATCATCACCATAAGCTCCTCTGCATAATACCCATAGTTTACCATTCGCATCTGCATAAATAGCAACTGGAGCATCCCCTACTTTAAGTTTCTTCGTTTCGGTATTAGTCGTTAGGTCAATTATGCTTATCGTAGAATCTAATCCATAGGCACCGCAATTGGCTACGAAAAGTTTATTTCCAACAATACACATCCCTTCTGGTCCTGAACCAACATTAATACTTCTTGTAATAGTATTGTTTACTAAGTTGATTTCTTTCACAGTATTTGAAACCCAGTCAGAAACAAATCCTCTTAAGGTATCTTTGTTCACCATAAATCGTGGTGAGCTAAAGCCAGTAATGGTTGCAATAGATTGAGCATTAAAAGCCTTAATAACTTCGATTTTAGCCGAACCATTTAATAAAATATAGCCTTTATTATTAATGATGTTCATGGATTGTGCAACATCTCCTAAAGGTCTATTATTTACAGCCTCAAAAATATTCGAAAATAGAATGTTGGAATCTTTGTTAAACAAATCGATACTGGCATTACTTGAGCCGAAACCTCCTTCGTTTACGATGTATACTCCTGATTTAAATAAATCTTCTGTAGGAATGGTAGGTGTTGTATTGATTGGATCTTTTGTACAAGCACTTAATAAAACGATAGCTCCCAAAGCCATGTTAAACATTAATTTTTTCGTCATTGTTTTTTTGTTTTTTGTTTGATGAATTGATAAGTAATACTTCCTCCAAACACTCTTGCCGGCATGGCTTGAAATGGTATTGATTCGTATGATTGATTTAATATATTATCGATGTATAGACTGCAATTCAAAAGGTGTTTATCGAAAGCAAAAGATTTACTTATTCGAACATCTATTAATTGATAGGCAGGTAAAAATGAAGTATGATCTGCTGTGGTATAACGATGAGAAACCCTATGGATATTAACATTTAACTGATTACTTGAGTAATTATAGTGCATATTTAATCCCATTTTTTCTAATGGTACATAGATGATTTGTTTCCCGACTGTTTGGTCGTTTACATTGACAGCTTTATTATTTATTGCTTGAGAATATGCGTAAAATCCAATTACAGTTAATTGTTGTTTCTTAGAAATATCCCATTTCAACTCCTGACTAATTTCCACTCCTTGCAGTTTAACTTCCACTAAGTTTTGCGGAGACCAAATACCATTCTCTACTGCTGATGGTTGCCATAATATCCAATCTGTTACTAAGGAGTGGTATATGTTTACATTTGTCTTTAAGAAAACACGATTAATATCTTTAAAGTAAAGGAACTCGAATTCTTCCTCTAAACTTCGTTCCGCTTTTAAATTGGGGTTGCCTCCTGGAATCCAATACAAATCATTTAAGCCTGGTAAATTATAGTTTTTAGAAAGATGGGCCTTTGCATAAATACCCTTTCTAAGGAATCCTGTAAAACCAACAACTAAACTAGAAGCATAGTAAACATTGGCATTGAACAATTCTAGTCGATTAGTAAGTGATGTGTGAAAAAAGTCATTCCATTTTTTATATGCATTTGAAGCAAGTGAAAATCGATTTCTTTTTCTGTATTGAAAATAATCTTCAACATAGGCTCCATCAAAATTATATTGATAAGATAATTCATGTCCAAAACCGTTATATGCATATTTCCATGAGCTCTGATGTTGAACTTGATCAAAATAACTATGCGAATTGAATAGTACAGCATCTGTATTATTCAATTTTAGGCGACTTACATATCTCAATTTTTCTCTAACAAAACTAATGCTTGAATTAAACTGATGTTTGAGGTTAATCTCTTTGTTGTAATTAACAATACTACGATATGATTGGTCGAGCTGGTAATTGGTTCTGTTTCGGTTGTATATCGCCGGACTTAATTCCCTATCACTCTCTTGTAACCATTGATGCCATTCGATTGTAGACTTTTTATACTTAAGATAAAAAGATTGAATTATTGCAAATTGTTTACGTTTTGAATTAAGTTGTGCTTGAATAGGACTACCAAATTCAGAATAGTTTTTATAATTAAATTGATTCTTATCATTGGCAACATTTACGCTCGTTTGACTAGATA
>CAJBVG010000296.1 GCA_903958995.1 uncultured bacterium
CCAGTGAGCGCATCATCGAGATAGCTAAGATGTTGAGTGGTGATCAACCTACTGCTGGAGCAATAGAAAATGCGAAGGAATTATTAAAATTGAATTAAAAAAAAACGAGATGCATTTTTAACACATCTCGCTTCTATTATTAAGACGCTGGATTCTCGTCTTCTTTTTTCTTACGTTTTGGTTTTTCAGGTTTTGCAGTTTTCACTACAATCTCATCTAATTCCTTATTGAAGTCCACTTCTAAAGTATCACCTTCTACTAATTCACCTTTAAGTATTTCCTCTGCGATTGGATCTTCCAAGTATTTCTGAATTGCTCTATTTAATGGACGAGCACCGAAATTAGCGTCAAACCCTTTATCAGCAATATAATCTTTAGCAGCATCGGTTAAACGAATTTGATAACCCATTTTACTTAATCTACCAAATAGTTCTTTTAATTCGATATCGATGATTTGGAAAATATCTTCACGTTTTAATGAGTTGAATACAATTACATCATCTATACGATTTAAAAACTCTGGAGCAAATGCACGTTTTAAAGCAGTTTCGATAACACTACGAGCATTACCATCGGCTTGCTCCACTTTTGCATTTGTAGTAAACCCTACTCCTTGTCCGAATTCTTTTAACTGACGAGAACCGATGTTAGAAGTCATGATGATTACAGTATTTCTAAAATCAACTTTTCTTCCAAGACTATCTGTTAAAATACCATCATCAAGAACTTGCAATAAAATATTGAATACATCTGGATGAGCTTTTTCAATTTCGTCTAATAAAATTACAGAGTAAGGTTTACGACGAACTTTTTCAGTAAGCTGACCACCTTCTTCATAACCAACATATCCCGGAGGCGCACCAACTAAACGAGAGATGGCAAATTTTTCCATGTATTCACTCATGTCGATTCTAATTAAAGAATCTTCACTTTCGAACATAAAACGAGCTAAGGTTTTGGCTAATTCTGTTTTACCAACACCTGTAGGACCTAAGAAAATAAATGAACCAATTGGTTTTTTAGGATCTTTTAATCCAGCACGAGTTCTACGAATTGCTTTTGAAAGTTTAAGTATGGCTTCATCTTGACCAATAATTTTACCTTTTAATTCATCAGCCATAGAAAGCAAACGTTGGCTATCTGTTTGTCCGACACGTTGAACAGGAATACCTGTCATCATCGAAACTACATCTGCAACATTCTGTTCAGTAACTGTATATCTACGAGTTTTAGTTTCTGCTTCCCACTCTGCTTTCGCAGTATCCAATTGTTCTAATAATTGTTTTTCGGTATCACGAAGTTTTGCAGCTTCCTCATATTTTTGAGAGCGAACCACTTTATTCTTCTCAACTTTAATCTCTTCGATTTTTTGTTCTATATCAATAATCGTTTGAGGAACATGAATATTTGTAATGTGTACACGAGAACCTGCTTCATCTAAAGCATCAATAGCTTTGTCTGGCAAGAAACGATCACTCATGTAACGAGTAGTTAAGAACACACAAGCATCAATAGCTTCTGGAGTGTAAGTAACATTATGGTGTTCTTCGTATTTCTCTTTAATATTATTTAAGATGATTACTGTTTCTTCTGGAGTAGCAGGATCAACTAATACTTTTTGGAAACGACGATCTAATGCACCATCTTTTTCAATGTACTGACGATACTCATCTAAAGTGGTTGCACCGATGCATTGGATTTCTCCCCTAGCTAATGCAGGCTTGAACATGTTCGAAGCATCTAGAGAACCTGAAGCTCCACCAGCACCAACAATGGTATGAATTTCATCGATGAATAAAATTACATCAGGTGATTTTTCCAATTCATTCATCACTGCTTTCATACGCTCTTCAAATTGGCCACGGTATTTTGTACCTGCCACTAAAGATGCTAAATCAAGCGTAACTACTCTTTTGTTAAATAATACTCTAGATACTTTTCGTTGAACAATTCGTAAAGCTAAACCTTCTGCAATAGCTGATTTACCTACACCTGGCTCACCGATTAAAATTGGATTGTTCTTTTTTCTACGTGATAAAATTTGAGAAACACGTTCTATTTCTTTTTCACGTCCAACTATAGGATCTAATTTTCCTTCTTCAGCAGCACGTGTTAAATCTCTACCGAAATTATCCAATACTGGAGTTTTCGATTTAGAATCTGTTGGTTTTTTAGGTGCTGAATAATTTTCTTCTTCTTTATATTCATCATCTCCACCAGCAGGATTTTGAGGTGCTTCTGCGCTAGGGTTTAATTTGAAATTTTCTAGTTGTGATTTAAATACTTCATAGTTCACATTAAACTGTGATAATATTTGTGAAGCGATATTATCTTCATCGCGAAGAATAGATAACAATAAATGTTCTGTACCAATCACTTCACTTTTGAAAATTTTAGCTTCTAAATAAGTAATCTTTAAAACTTTTTCTGCTTGTTTTGTAAGCGGAATATTTCCAAGATTTACGTTTGTTCCCGCAGTTCCACGAACAGCATCTTCAACCGACTTTCGTAAACGAGCTGTATCTATTCCAAGGGACTTTATAACCTTTATAGCTACTCCATCACCTTCTCTAATTAAACCTAATAATAAGTGCTCTGCACCTATATAGTCATGCCCTAAGCGAAGGGCTTCTTCCCTACTATAAGAGATCACGTCTTTTACACGTGGTGAAAATTTAGCTTCCATAAATAAATTCCTTTCTGTTCTGAGAACGTTCTAATATATTAAATTGTTCTTATCGCTTTAAAAATAATGTTATCAACAATGGTCAAAAACTGAGCCAATACGCTAATGTGTTAATATGTTAATGGGATAATATGTTAATATGACAATAGATTTACATTTTTCCAAACACATAATACTTTGTACATAATACATTGTACATAATACATAAATAACGATATTCGCATAAAATCAAAATAGCATGTCAGACGAGAAAATCATATTTTCGATGGCGGGTGTAAATAAGATACATCCTCCTCAAAAACAAGTACTTAAGAACATATATCTTTCCTTTTTTTACGGTGCCAAAATAGGTGTGTTAGGATTAAATGGATCTGGTAAATCATCTTTATTAAGAATAATTGCTGGGGTTGATAAGGCTTATCAAGGCGAAGTAGTGTTTTCACCAGGGTACTCTGTAGGTTATTTAGAGCAAGAGCCTCAATTAGATGATAGCAAAACAGTTCGCGAGATTGTAGAAGAAGGTGTAAAGTCGATTACTGATATTATTAAAGAATACGAAGCCATTAATGAAGCCTTTGGACTGCCAGAAAACTACGAAGATGCTGACAAAATGGACAAGTTGATGCAAAAGCAAGGTGAATTGCAGGACAAGATAGATGCTGTTGGAGGTTGGGAACTTGATTCGAAATTAGAGCGAGCAATGGATGCGTTGCGTTGCCCAGATTCAGATACCCCAATAAATGTATTATCTGGAGGAGAGCGCAGACGTGTTGCTTTGTGTAGATTATTATTACAAGAACCCGATGTATTGTTACTTGATGAGCCTACCAACCACTTGGATGCAGAGTCTATTGATTGGCTAGAGCAACATTTACAACAATACAAAGGAACAGTTATAGCCGTTACCCACGATCGATATTTCTTGGATAATGTAGCGGGATGGATACTTGAACTAGACAGAGGTGAAGGAATTCCCTGGAAAGGAAATTACTCATCATGGTTAGAACAAAAAGCGAAAAGATTAGCAAGTGAAGAGAAGCAAGAAACGAAGCGTCAGAAAACATTAGAGCGAGAATTAGAATGGGTACGTATGGCTCCTAAAGCTCGCCATGCAAAATCGAAAGCTCGTTTATCGAACTATGATAAATTAGCGAGTGAAGAAACAGGAGAAAGAGAAGCACGTTTAGAATTGTTCATTCCACCAGGTCCACGTTTGGGTAATGTGGTGATTGAATCGAATAATATTTCTAAAGCATACGGCGATAAATTATTATACGAAAATTTAACATTCTCTCTCCCACCTGCAGGTATTGTTGGGATTATTGGTCCGAACGGTGCAGGTAAAACAACCTTATTCAAATTAATTACTGGAGAAGAAACACCAGATTCTGGAACATTCAAAATTGGTGAAACCGTTAAGCTTGCTTATGTAGATCAAATGCATAAGGACATGGATAACGAGAAAACTGTTTTCGAAACCATTACTGGTGGTACTGATAATATGATGTTAGGAAATAAGCAGATTAATTCAAGAGCTTATGTTTCTCGTTTCAATTTCAATGGTGCCGATCAACAAAAGAAAATAGCAAACTTATCAGGAGGTGAACGTAATCGTGTTCACTTAGCGATGATGTTAAAACAAGGCGCCAATGTAATTCTACTGGATGAGCCATCGAATGATATTGACATTAATACCTTACGTTCATTAGAAGAAGCTCTAGAAGAGTTTGGTGGATGTGCAGTAATCATCTCCCACGACCGTTGGTTCTTGGATAGAATTTGTACACATATTTTAGCATTCGAAGGAGATTCGCAAGTGTACTTCTTTGATGGTAATTACACGGAGTACGAAGAAAACAAAAAGAAACGTTTAGGGGATATTGGACCGAAACGAATCAGGTACAAGAAACTAACTTAATAAATTCTAAATTTTAAATTCTAAATTCTAAATTTCTTGCCAGACACTAAGTAGGAATTTCTAAATTGGAATTTTCAAAAAATATAAAAAGACAAACAAAACAGTACTAGTTGTTGATATGTTAATAAAAAGATAATATCCCACTGACATTCAGTTCATTAATTATGGCTTATTTTTATAAACCATAAACATATGAGCTGGAAAAAATTCAGTGGGGAAACTCTTCCAATCGACTTAATTTCTGAAGTTGAAAAAACAATTGAACGCGAAGCAGAGGCGGGCAATAAATTAAAAGTTTGTATCGGTACCGATTCTCAGGTAAAAGGAAGCATGATTGATTTCGCTACAGTAATCGTTTTTTTGCGCGAGCAAAAAGGTGGATTTATGTACATTAATCAGGAACGCATTCAGAAAAAAATGGGAATCAAAGAAAGAATGCTTAGCGAAGTACAACGATCAATAGAGACTGCATATTTGCTTTGCGATTTATTGGATTTGTATGATGTCGATTTAGAAGTTCATGCCGATATAAATACAAACCCCAGCTTTAAATCTAACAAGGCATTGCATGATGCCATGGGTTACATTTTAAGTATGGGGTTTGTATTCAAAGCAAAACCAGAAGCTTTTGCAAGTTCTTGTTGTGCTGATAAAATGGTTCATTGATCGAAACGTCGAAGGGTCGAAACGTCGAAATTTCTAATATGATTGCAGTTGATTGAAAAATAATTATCTGAACAATTCCTTAATTTTCTTTTCGCGAAAAGAGAAAATATTTTCAATTTCCGAAGAGATTAAAATACTATTCATTAATCGTCCTAAAACGCCCATGGGTATAGCATAGTCGATAATATCTATCATTTCTACGCCACCCTCAACTGCTTTAAAATGGTGTTGATGATGCCACATTGAGTAAGGGCCAAATCGTTGCTCATCAACAAAATATTTTTTATCGTCTACATGCGTGATCTCCGTACACCAATCCATTTTCAATCCTAATAATGGACTTACTTTGTAAGTGATTAACATACCTGGGTACATTTTCTCATTGTTAAAGTCACTAGTTATTACAAAACCCATTTTAGGAGGTGTAATTTTTGCAAGATTTTTAGGCGAAGAGAAGAAATCCCAAGCCTCAGATAAACTAATAGGAATAAATGTATTGTACTTTTTAGTGTAAATTTTCATATTAAAGAAACAAGAAAAAAACAGAATTGTTTATTTTATAATTAATAAAAATTTCGCAAGTGCTGGTAGTCTTCCATCTCTTAAAATCAGTGTATCCTGATGTATTTGGAAATTGTCTGTGGTTTCGAAAATCTTCAGATAATCTTCTTCGATTTTCATATATACACAGTATTTTAATGTGGTTAGCATTTTTGAAAATCTGATTTTACTTGGATTGCCTTGTTCAAATTCGCCTGAAAAAGAATTGCAACCTAAATTACCATAGACTTTAAAATTGGAAGCTTTAAATGTAATAAAGGGTTCTTTGGCGTATTTATTTGCATCTACCGATTGTCCATTTAGTTCTATTAGTTTCCAATACTTTTCAATAATTAAAGAATTGTTCTTCAAAAGTTCAAAAGTATTAGCTACTTCACTTTGATAAGGAGTACCATACGGATCCGTTAATATCAACTTGTTTGGTTCTGCTTTAAAAGTGAAAGACTCCTTCGTTTTATCATTTGGTAAAATTTTAATAGTTTTTGAATTCGCATCCCAATTAAAAACACCAACCTGTTTTGTGTAATTTGTTTTACTACTTAAATGAGATTTTTCTACACTGTAATTCTTATTTGCAGAAAGAATAATGGTGAATTCAATACCGTCACACTCATCACAAGGTAAGGTGCCAGAATAAACACCTAGGGTGTTTTCAGTAATTACATTGGCAGAAGGCTGACTAACATACGATTGATATTGATTTGACTTGCAAGCAAAAAATAGAATAGAAATTAAAATGGTTGCAATAAACTTACTCATCATGATTTAAATAATATTCAATTATACTATTTTCTTTATCAAATTAAAGAATTTAAAAGGAGGATATTTAAATGGCAAATCTATCCAAGTTGGTGTATTTACTGTAGCTCTACGGTTACTAAAGGCTAAGAAACTTTCATTTCCATGATATTTCCCCAATCCACTATTTCCAACCCCTCCAAAAGGTAAGTGATGGTTTGCAATATGCATTAGTGTGTCGTTAATACATGCACCACCTGAAGTGGTTGATGCTAACACTTTTTGAGCTTCTTCATTCGTTCCGAAGTAATAAAATGCTAATGGCTTTTCGTGAGTATTGATATATTGGATAGGCTCTTGAATATCTGAAAATTCAATTAATGGTAAAATCGGACCAAAAATTTCATCTTGCATTAATTCGCTATTCATATCCACTTCATCCATCACCGTTGGTTCAATGTATTTGTCAGCTTTGTCTAATTTTCCACCAATTCTAACTTTGCCAAATTTTAAATAATTCGATACTCTTTCAAAAGCATTATCATTTACCATTCGTGGATAGAATTCACTTTTCTGACAATCGTCACCATACATTTCTGAAATGAATAGCTCCATTTTATGTATTAGTTTTTCTTTAACAGATTCATGTACGAAAACATAATCTGGTGCAATACAAGTTTGGCCTGCGTTTATGCATTTCCCCCAAATAATTCGCTTTGCAGCAATATCAATATTTGCATCTTTATCTACTATGCATGGGCTCTTCCCTCCTAGCTCTAAGATAACAGGAGTAAGGTGCTTAGCGGCAGCCGACATTACGACTTTACCTAAAGCCGGACTGCCTGTAAAAAATAATACATCAACCTTTTGATCTAACAAATGAGTATTTACTTCACGATCACCTTGAACAATACTAATGTACTTTTCATTGAATGATTCTTTGATAATTACCTCTAAAATTTTTGCCACATTAGGTGTGTATGGCGATGGTTTAACAATCGCACAACATCCAGCAGAAATAGCTCCTATTAAAGGATTTATAACTAATTGAAATGGATAATTCCACGGAGAAATGATTAGCGCTAAACCTAATGGCTCATGAATAATTGAACTACTAGAAGGCAATAAATGCATAGGTGTTTTTACGCGTTTTGGCTTTGCCCAAGAATAGAGATGTTTTAAATGATAATCTATTTCAGACAGCACTATACTAATTTCTGTAAGGAATGCTTCTTGAGTAGATTTATGTAAATCTTTATATAAAGCATCAGAAATTTCAGCTTCATATTTCAAAATAACTGACTTTAATCTCAATAAATTATTTTCACGAAATAAAAGTGATTTAGTCTCTTGAGTGTGAAAATATTGTTGATGATTTTCAACTAAGGTTTTAATCTTGATGTACGATGTATTTTCCATATTATCCGAAAAATTGTAAATAGAGTAATAGTATTGCGGCAGCACTCATAATGATAAGTGCTATAGAACCTAACACATTTGAGGTTCTGTTGTTTACATGCTCACCCATTATTTCTTTATTATTAGAGATGTGCAATATGATTGCAATGAGTACGGGTGCTGTAATTCCATATAAAATAGCCGTATAAATTAATGCCTTGATTGGTGAAATGCCTATATAATTAAGGGACAAACCAACTAATAGTGATATGGCAATGATTACATAAAAACCTCTTGCTTCATGGAATTTCTTATCAAGCCCTTGCTCCCAGCCAAACGTTTCAGTGAATATGTAAGATAAGGATCCACTTAAAACAGGTATAGCGATTAGTCCAGTTCCAATAACTCCAACAGCAAATAGCAAATAAGCCAAGTTCCCCGCTAAGGGCTTTAAGGCCATAGCTGCTTGTTCTACAGTATCTATTTGATGAACTCCTCCATTAAACAAAACAGTGCCTGTAGTTAATATGATAAAGTACATAATCACACCAGAGAATGTCATTCCGAAATCAACATCTTGTTTCATTTCATGAATAATTTTTTTATTCACTACCAGGTGCTTCTTTTTATGTTTCATCTCTTCGACTTCTACAGAAGCTTGCCAGAAAAATAAGTAAGGAGAAATTGTTGTTCCTAAAATACCAACTAGAATAGCAATGAAATTTTTATCGAATTTAATGGTAGGTATAAATGTTGATTTCAATATCAAGACATAGTCCTGTTTATACAAAAAAGGAACTACAAAATACACCAACATTACGATGCACAAGTATTTTAAGATGGATGCAATTTTTAGATAAGGCAGATAAATAATAAGTCCTAATAAGAGTGCAGTAAAAAACACACTGAAGAATGTAGCGTCAATAGCTGGAAATAACAAATTGCCTACAGCTCCCATTCCTGCTATGTCTGCGCCAATGTTCATTATAATAGCAGGGAAACTAAACAGTAACATTAGATAAAGTACAGGTTTTGGATAATACTTTTTTAAAGTACCGGTTAATCCTTGTGAAGTAACCAATCCGATACGAGCACACATTTGTTGTATTGCCGCCATCAAAGGAAAAGCAACTATGGAAGTCCATAAGGTAGACAAACCATAAGCAGCACCAGCTTGAGAATACGTTGCTATTCCAGAGGGGTCGTCATCACTAGCGCCTGTTACTAAACCTGGACCGATGATCTTCCAGAATCGCATTAGCTTGGTAGATAACTTTTGTTTCATGATGATCGAATTAATGAAATTCTAAATTCTAATGACTAAATTCTAAATTTTAGTAGCTAGAAACTAGTGTTAATGAATTTTAATTTAGAATTTAAAATTAAAAAACTTAGAACTTATAATAAAGAGCCTTGTTTGATACCTCGTTCCATAAACACTCGATCGATTTGTTGTTGCATTACCGCTTTTTTCATTCCCCAGTTTGGTGCAATGAGCATATCTTGATCGGATAAGCCGAATAAGCGTTGAATAACAACATCCTCTCTTAATAGAGGAATAAACTTACACAAGAAGTCGGTGTACTCGTCTAAACTAAATAATTTAAAGGGATTGCGTTTATACATTACCCCCATGATAGAACCTTCTACGATGTGTAGATGATGAAGCTTCACGAATTTTATTTGTTTGTTTTTATTGATGACGTCAGCATATTTCAACATCATATCTTCAGTTTCCCAAGGGAAGCCAAAAACCGTATGAACACAAGTTTCTACCTTGGAGTCTTTCAATAAGTCTAATGCGTTTTCTAAATCTTCGTGCGTGCAACCTCTATTAATGCGAGCTAAAGTATCGTTATAAATCGATTCCATTCCCATTTCAATATCTACATCAAAACGGTCGGTATAACTTTCGAGTAATTTTATTTTTTCGGCATCGATGCAATCCGGACGAGTTCCCACTGATAGTCCGACGATGTCTTCTGTATAATACGACAATGCTTCGTCGTACATTGATTTTAAGTAGTGTGTAGGCGCATAAGTATTCGTATTCGGCTGGAAATACACAATAATTTTATCAGCCTTATAACTCGCCTTCGCTTGCTTTACTCCTACTTCCATTTGCTCAGCAATGGTAGGTTGCTTACGTGCAGTTTCTGGCGTAAATGAATCCACATTGCAATAAGTACAACCTCCATATCCTTTAGTACCATCACGGTTCGGACAAGTAAAGCCACCATCTACGATTACCTTATAGATTCGTTGACCTTTGTATTTTTCTCGAAGATGTTCACTGTAGGAATTGTAACCGCGCATACTAATTGTAAGTTGTAAATTGTAAATTGTAAATTAAGTTATTTGGTATATTAGGTTATTGAGTTAGTTAGATATTTAATAATTTTAAATTGTAAATTGTAAATTAAGTTATTTGGTATATTAGGTTATTGAGTTAATTAGATATTTAATAATTTTAAATTGTAAATTGTAAATTGTAAATTAAGTTATTTGGTATATTAGGTTATTGAGTTAATTAGATA
>CAJBVG010000297.1 GCA_903958995.1 uncultured bacterium
GAATTGGAAATTATTATTATCTTTAATAATCTAACAAACAACCAAAATGAAAAGAAACTTACTAATCTTAAGCTTAATTATAGGCTTGTTCTCTATCTCGGGTAAAAAAGAAGTTGAATATGCTAAAAACTGGCATTTAAAAACAATGAACAGTGTTGATGTGCAAGGAAATTGCGACATGCGAATTAATCCAACCGGACAATTTATCGGAAAAGGATTTTGCAATAATTTCACAGGCAACTTTGTGTTCGATGGGAAACGCAAAGTAAAATGCAACGACAATATTGCTGCTACAAAAATGGCTTGCAAAGAAAATCAAGAAATAGAAAACGAATTTTTCGCAACCTTGAAAAAGGTAGATGGTTTTGAAGTTGACGACGATGTGTTGTACTTAAAATCACAAAAAATAACAGTATTAACATTCACAAAAATAATCGAGCCTAAAGAAGGTAAGAAGAAAAAGAAAAAATAGTATGAGAAGAACTTTACTCGCAATTTGCATTTTAATCTTAGGTATCACATCTGCTAACGCGCAATGCGTAGGAGGTAATAGATACAAGGCTCCCGTGTTTGGCTATGATTCGGTGATGAATCTTATTTATGGACAAAATGTTACAGCAAACACATCTATTCCTTTAGATTTAGCTTTAGATATTTATTTGCCAGCAAATGATACTTTTCAAAAACGTCCATTATTTTTTATCACACATGGTGGTTCCTTTTTGTTTGGTTCAAAAGCGGATGGAGATGTAGTGAATTTATGCAGAGAGTTTGCAAAACGTGGATATGTTTGTGTGTCGCAAGATTACCGAACAGGTATGGAAGAGTTTAATTCTGTATCGGCATCGAGAGCAGTATGGCGCGCTATGCAAGATGCTCGCGCTGCGATACGATACATGAAAGCAAATGCAGAAGTATATAATATCGATACTAATATGATAATATATGGTGGTTCATCGGCAGGTGGATTTACCGCATTGCAAGCTGCCTTTTTAGACGAACCACAAGAAATACTACCTAGTATAGACACTAGTGTATACAATGGTTCTGGAAGTTCAGGTTTAGGAAATTTCAGAGGTACAACAAATAATTTACCGAACTCCTCAAATGGAATTAAAGCAGTAGTAAATTTATGTGGTGCAATTGGCGATACTTCTTGGATACAACCAAAGGATAAAGATGTAGTGGTTATTAGTATGCATGGTACTGCAGATCGAACTGTTCCTTATGGTGCCGACATTATTAAATTATTAAACTCCATTCCATTATTAACGGTTCATGGAAGTTATAGCATTCATAAAGCCTTAGATAAAAAAGGACAAGACAATTACTTCTATACTTATTGTGGTAAAGATCATGTTCCTTATGCTGGATTTGGATTAGAAGAGCGAGCATGGATGGATACTACTATCCGTTTTGTTTCGAAGTATGTTTATGAAAAAGTATTGAAGTGTGGAAATTCAGGAATAGTTGTTCGTAGTGGTATTGATAGTAGTGATTGCCCTACAACAGGTATTTCAAACTTTTCATCAACAAATACTGTTAGCATTTACCCTAACCCTACCCAATCGAGTTTCACCATACAAAATCAATTTACAGGCACTAAACTTTGTAGCATTTATAATGTAAGTGGACAAAAAATCAAAACACTTATTTTAAAAGAAACGGAGAATACTGTTGATGTAATTGAATTGCCTAATGGAGTTTATATTGTTAAAGTAGAAAATAATAATGTGACTTATTTGCAAAAGTTGATCATTGAAAAATAATATTGAGTTGTGAGTTGTGAATTGTGAGTTGTGAATTGTGAGTTGTGTTTATGATTTCAAAAGCGGTTACAGTAGACGAGTATATTAATGAGTTGCCTGAGGAACGTCGAGAGGCGATGCTTAAGCTTAGGCAATTATTAAAAAGTAAATTACCAAAGGGATTTCAAGAGCAAATGGCTTATGGGATGATTACCTACGTGGTACCGCATTCATTATATCCGCAGGGATATCATGCAAAACCAGCTCAAGCCTTACCATTTATCAGTTTAGGATCACAAAAAAACTACATTGCCCTACATCACATGGGCTTATATGCGAATGAAACACTTTTAAATTGGTTTCAAACCGAATATGCTAAAGCTTCAAAATTCAAATTAGACATGGGCAAAGGGTGTGTACGATTTAAGAAACCAGAGCATATCCCTTACGAGCTAATTGCCGAATTAGCCGAAAAAGTAAGTGTAAAAGATTGGATTTCAGAGTACGAGAAGGCACTAAAGCGATAAACATTTCCTAGTCTCGCATATTATATCTACCTTTGCGCCGCAAGCAAGTGGCTTGTATTTAAACACATATAATAATTTATGAACCCATTTGAACAATTGGGTGTCAGTCCGAAAGTTGTACAGGCAATTTCAGAACTCGGCTTTGTCTCGCCGACGCCTATACAGGAACAATCAATCCCCGTATTATTAAAGGGAGATCGCGACTTTGTCGGTCTGGCACAAACAGGAACAGGGAAAACTGCCGCTTTTGGTATCCCACTGTTGGAACAGATAGATCTTCGCATCAATGGTCCGCAAGCATTAATCTTATGCCCTACGCGTGAGTTATGTTTACAGATCGCGAACGATTTAACAAATTTTAGTAAGCACATAGGCAATGTGAACATTGTTGCCGTTTATGGAGGTGCAAGTATCGTCAATCAATTACGCGACATTAAACGCGGTGCCCACATTGTAGTGGCAACACCAGGTAGAATGCTCGATGTAATTAATCGTAAGGCGATAAATTTTTCAGAAGTAAAATTCGTGGTATTAGACGAAGCAGACGAAATGTTGAACATGGGCTTCCAAGAAGACATCAACAGCATTTTATCAACTACGCCTAATGAAAAATTCACTTGGTTATTTTCGGCTACGATGCCTGCAGAGGTTCGTCGTATTGCGTCGAAATACATGGACAATCCGTTTGAGTTAACAGTTGGTACGAAAAATACTGGTAACGTTAACATCGAACACGAATACTACATTGTTCGTCCACGTGATAAATATGCAGCTTTAAAACGTATTGTAGATTACAATCCAGACATTTTTGCGATTGTATTTTCTCGTACAAAAATTGAGACACAAGAAATTGCAGAAGCGTTAATGAAAGACGGTTACAACGCAGATTCTTTGCACGGCGATTTATCGCAACAACAAAGAGATCGTGTTATGAAACGTTTCCGTGATCGTTCATTGCAAGTTTTAGTTGCTACAGATGTAGCTGCTCGTGGTATTGATGTTGAAAACGTTTCACACGTTATTCATTATTCATTACCTGATGAAATGGAGAATTACACACACCGTTCGGGTCGTACTGCACGTGCTGGTAAATCTGGTATTTCGATGGCATTAATTACATCAAAAGAAACTGGAAAAATTCGTCAATTAGAAAAAGTAGTTGGAAAGAAATTCACATTAGCTGAAGTTCCAAATGGTTTTGATGTTTGCGAAAAACAATTATTCTCATTAGTACATCGTGTACATAGTGTAGAAGTAAATGACGCACAAATCGATCAGTACTTACCTCGTATTTATGCTGAATTTACAGACATGAGCAAAGAAGATGTAATCAAAAGATTTGCATCATTAGAGTTCAATTCATTCTTAGAATACTACAAGAAAGCTCCAGATTTGAATGCGAAAGCTGACGATGCTACAAGAGCAGAACGTGGTAACATGAGAGAAAGTTCAACTACACATACTCGTTTATTTATCAACTTAGGTTCGGTAGATGAGTTCACACGTGGAGACATGTTGGGTTACATTTGTAACACTGCAGGTATCCGTGGTGATAAAGTAGGAAGAATCGATATCAAAGGTGTATTCTCATTCTTTGAAGTGGAGAACGACGTATTAGACCAAGTACAAACTGGATTTAAAAGTGCAGATTATGCTGGACGTAGTGTTCGTATTGAAATTTCACAAGACGGAGATCGCAGAAGTAGTGGCGGTGGACGAGGTGAAGGTGGCGGTGGACGTGAGCGCAAAGAAGGTGGCGGAAGTCGTGGTGGATACGGTGGTGGTGGAGAACGCAAATCTTATGGCGGTGGCGGAGGCGGTGGCCGATCTTATGGTGGCGGCGGAGGTAAATCCTATGGTGGCGGTGGCGGAAGTCGCAGCGGAAGCTATAGTGGTGGAGAACGCGGTGGCCGTAGTGGTGCAGGAAGTTCTGATCGTGGTGGTAAATCATACGGTGGCGGTGGCGGAAGTCGCAGCACTGGTGGTGGTAGCTCTGATCGTGCTCCTCGTAAGCGCAGTGACGATGGCGATAAAGGCGGTCGTTGGTAATTGTACTTTAAGCAGTAAAATGAATATAAACCATTCTGATCTTTTTCAGAATGGTTTTTTTATTTCTTCATTTTATAGGTTACTCTAGAAAGTGAGGTTTGTAAAATCGCATTGTAAATTCCATCCGGCAATTCTGGAATGTATAGATCAATAGTGTTTAATCCGACTACTAGCTTAGTATTTATATTGCTAATTTCTTTACCATTGATATCTGTGAATTGTATTGTAGCATCCATAGCCATTGGCGATTCAATAGAAAATCCAACTTGCCCTTCTCTAAAAATATGATTGTTGAACTTCAATAAATCAGATTTTATATTCGTTGCAATTAAATCAGAATAAGTATTAGCCCCATTTTTATCGATTTGATTTAATCGGTAATAGTTAATACCCGCAAAAGGGTTTTTATCAATAAAACTGTAATTCGTAATTTCTCTAGAATTCATTTTACCAGCAAGAACACCAATAATTTCAAAATGATTTCCATCTGCCGATCGTTCAATTTCAAAACGATTATTATTATATTCTGATGCAGTTGTCCAGGCAAGCTCTACACTATTATCGTTTTTCGTATTCGCTACAAAACGTGTTAAGGTTATCGGCAAAGAAGCATCATTACGTGTATACCAAATTGGAGATGTCCAAGCTTGATTTCCATCCGCTTGCGTTACTATGATGTAATAATATTTAGTTGACAGATTTGCCAGTGTATTATCAGTATAAGTTAGGGTGTTGGAACTCGACACACTGGTTAAGGTAGTTGGTGTAGAACCACTCCCTGGTACTCCTGTCATTAATGCAATAGAAGTCGTACTTTCTGCATCATCATCAACAATACTTACTGAAATAGTTGGGGTTCCCACTTGTGTAGTAATACTTCCCATTTGTTTATTGGCAATGGTATAAGTGATTTTTAAATTATAATCATCACTCGCATAAAAACGCATATTGCGATAGGCATCGGCAATGTTCGATTTTGTTAATGAAGTGGCAAGTACTACTGTTCTCCCTTGGGTTGTTCTACCAAAAGTAGTATTATGATTGTCATGATCGATCGTCGGACCAGCATGGTATCCTTTTTTCAGCAAGTCGGTAAAACGAGCATTATCGGTGGATGTTGCTGGATTTGAATACGTAGTATTAGTTGAAGTAGAGGGGCCATTTCTCATCGCAACTCCAACAACAACATCATCCCAAACAGAATTATAAGTTCCAGTAAATATTCCACCGAAATCTGATGCATTTGGATGAGCTAAAGTGGCAAATGCTCCCGGATGATACTTTATTTTTGGATAAAGATTAATAAAATCTCCCTTTGCAACATATACCTGGTATGCTCCAGGATTCCAACCAATCAAAGAATCATATTCGTAAATTAAAAAATGCCCACCTTGCGAAATTGTTCCATACTCCATACCATACATACAAACGAAAATTCCATCTTGATTGGCAGCTGCAGTTTGGGTTTTTAATCCGGTCCAATTGGTTAAACTCATATTGGTGCTTTCGTTATGGTTATGTTCTGAGATACCTAGAAAGTGCATATTTAAAGATGATTTCACATAGGCATAGGCAAGAGCTGGTGTTGCAGAATTCCCATCATCGTTACCGTCTATGACGAAACGAAGGCATTTATCGGTGTTTGCCGCCAGTTGGCCGATGGCTGGTTGCAGCCGCAAAGGCTGGTTGCATCGAGCAAGGTGACAACGTAACAAATTCACAGAAAATTATGGC
>CAJBVG010000298.1 GCA_903958995.1 uncultured bacterium
ATAAGATTATCAACAGATATCTGTGGATATTCATATTGAAATCCATGCTTTTGAACTTTAATGAAAATAATGGGATTTCTGAAATTAATAGTAAAGAGAAGCCAATGCTTAGAACTACCAATAGAATAGGGTTGATAGCCATTGGTAAAAACGGTAAGCTAATAAAAAACAAAGTGTTTGCTGGTGTTGCTAGTCCAATGAAATTCTCCGATTGACGAGTATCTATATTGAATTTAGCCAAACGTAATGCAGAAAATACGGTAATGATGAAACCTACATAAGCATACTCTGTTGGGAGCATTTTAAATACAAATAAACCTGGGATAAATCCGAAGCTCACCATATCGGCTAGAGAATCCAACTGTTTTCCAATTTCAGAATAAGCTTTTAATACACGAGCGGCCAATCCATCCATAAAATCAAATGCTGCTGCTAATAATACTAAATAAGCAGCTGTTTCTAATTCACCATTAAATGCATAAACCGCAGCCACGCATCCAGTGAATAAATTCAGACAAGTGATAAAATTTGGAATATGTTTTTTCATCTCAATTGATATTAGCTATTCATTGAAATAAGGAACTCTTCGTTAGATTTTGTTCCGCGCATTTGATGTTGTAAGAATTCCATTGCTTCTACAGGATTCATATCGGCTAAGTGATTTCTTAAAATCCAGATGCGTTGTAAAACATCTTTATCTAATAATAAGTCATCTCTACGTGTAGAAGATGCTGTGATATCAATAGCTGGGAAAATACGTTTGTTAGCAATTTTTCTATCCAACTGTAATTCCATGTTACCTGTTCCCTTAAATTCTTCGAAGATTACCTCGTCCATTTTAGAACCAGTTTCTGTTAATGCCGTTGCGATAATGGTTAAAGAACCACCGTTCTCAATTTTACGAGCAGCACCAAAGAAACGTTTTGGTTTATGTAATGCATTTGCATCCACACCACCCGATAATATCTTACCTGATGCAGGAGCTACTGTATTGTATGCTCTCGCTAAACGAGTGATTGAATCGAGTAGAATAACTACATCATGACCACTTTCTACCATACGTTTTGCTTTTTCCAAAACGATGTTGGCAATTTTTACATGTCGCTCAGCAGGTTCATCAAATGTAGAACTTACTACTTCAGCACGTACACTTCTTGCCATGTCGGTAACCTCTTCCGGACGTTCATCAATCAGTAAAATGATTAAGTAAACTTCTGGATGGTTTGCAGCAATAGCATTGGCAACGTCTTTTAATAAAACAGTTTTACCTGTTTTCGGTTGCGCAACAATAAGTCCACGTTGACCTTTACCAATAGGGGCAAAGAGGTCCATTAAACGTGTAGAATAATTATTGGGGTCAGAAAATAAATTGAATTTTTCGAATGGAAATAATGGCGTTAAAAAGTCGAATGGTACACGGTCTCTCACTTCAGAAGGAGTGCGACCATTAATCGATTCAACACGCACTAATGGGAAATATTTTTCACCTTCTTTTGGAGGGCGAACACTACCGCGAACAGTATCACCAGTTTTCAATCCAAATAATTTTATTTGCGATTGCGATACATAAATATCATCCGGAGAAGTAAGGTAATTATAGTCTGACGAACGTAAGAAACCATAACCATCGGGCATAATTTCTAATACACCTTCGTTTACAATTGAATTATCGAAATCAAGTGTATTTAAAAGCGATTCGCTGTTAGGATTGTTACTACGTGGGTTGTTTTTATTACGATCGAATTTAGTGTTACGATTGCGATCGAATGAACGCTCGATGCTTGCACTATCTTGTAATCCTGGTTCAGGGTTACCTTGCTGTGGTACTTCAACTTCTGCTTCAGCTACTGAAGCCTCTTCGTTCGAAGGAGTTGCTTCTACTTGCTGCTGCTCGTTTGTAGATTCACGTTCTGGTTGAACTTCTGCAATCGGTTGAGGTTCGCGTGCTTGTGCAAAATTTCTATCAGGTTGCTGATCATATTCAGCTTGGAAACGTTTTTGTTCATCACGATTATCGTCTGTTTTAGCAGGTTTAATCGATCTTTTTCTCTTTGGCTTATCAGCTCCATCTTCTGTACTGCTTACTTCAGCACCAGTTTGTTTTTTTTGTTTATCCACTATATTAGATATAAGTTCTTGTTTTCGTAGTTCTTCGTAGTTGTTGATGTTGAGGTCTTTGGCTATTTGTCGTAATTCAGAAACGAGTTTATCGTTCAAAGGGGTAGTATCGTGCATTAAGGAATTGTGAATCTTGTGATTAGGGTTTACTGAGAAGTGTTAAGAATATTAACACATCGCAATTATAATGATAAATATGGAATAAACAAAAAAAGCCCTAAAAATTAATCAATAGGCCTTATTTTCAAATCATTTTCTATTTTTGTAGATATGAATAAAGCCACCTTAGTTCAAGAGATAAAAGCGAAAAAATCATTTTTATGTGTAGGTTTAGATACTGATATTCAGCGTATACCGAAGCATTTATTGGAGTTCGACGATCCTATTTATGAATTTAACAAATCCATAATAGAAGCTACCTCTTCGTTTTGTGTGGCCTATAAGCCTAATATCGCTTTTTACGAAAGTCGTGGTTCTAAGGGTTGGGATAGTTTGAAAAAGACCATGGATTGCATCCCTAAGTCAATTTTTACTATTGCCGATGCTAAACGTGGTGATATTGGGAATACTTCTGATATGTATGCTCGTGCATTTTTCGACAAGCAATCATCGGGTTTCGATTTTGATTCAATAACCATTGCACCCTATATGGGCTCAGATTCGGTAAAACCTTTTATAGCCTATGAGAACAAATGGGTGATTCTTCTGGCATTAACCTCTAACGAGGGAGCCTTTGACTTTCAATTCACCGAAGACAAGTCATCAACGCCTTTATATCAAAAAGTAATTACTACTTCACAAGAGTGGGCAAGCGACGAACAAATGATGTACGTAGTTGGTGCTACTCGCCCAGAATTCTTCGCCGAAATTCGCAAGATTAGTCCAAAGCATTTTTACCTAGTACCAGGTGTTGGTGCTCAAGGTGGAAGCTTGGAAGATGTATGTAAATACGGACTAAACGATGAAATTGGTTTGTTAGTGAATTCATCTAGAAACATTATCTACGCATCGAGTGGAACCGACTTTGCCGAACGTGCTGCAGAAGAAGCGCAAAAGATGCAATTAGAAATGGAAAAAATACTTGCACAGAATAAGTTGATTTAATCATTTCTTTCTTTTTCCTTTGTATAAACCAAAGGGATAAGTGATGAAGGAAGATTTTGTGCAGTCGGTTTGGAAATTTCAGCTTTTCAATCAAAAAGAATTTAATAGTGAATCGGGTCAGTTCATAAGAATTGTACACCCAGGATACGAGCATCAAAATGCTGGTCCGGATTTTATTTCCGCAAAAATATATATCGATGAAATTCTTTGGGTGGGTAATGTAGAAATACACGTCAATTCTCAAGAATGGTATGCCCATAAACATCACCTCGATGCTGCTTATAACAATGTGATTTTACATGTGGTTTTTAAATCCGATGGCAAGCCTTGCTTCACCCAAAACGGATTACTTTTAAACACCTTAGTACTCGAACCGTATATCGATAATTCAGTTTTAAATAACTACGAACACCTTGCCGAAGATTTACGTGTATTGCCTTGTGTAACCTGGTGGAATGCTATAGAACCAAGTATTGTAGAGCATTGGCTTGCGCGCATGTGTGTGAGTAGATTAGAAAGTAAAGCACAAGAACTGAGTAGTCGATTACATACGTTGAATCGTCATTGGGATCAATTGTTTTTCGAAATTTTGGCAAGGCAAATGGGTTTCCATGTGAACTCCGATCCGATGGAGCGATTAGCTCGTTCGATTAAAACAGAATGGATACAAAAAATGTGTGATCAAGAGTTATCCGTCGATGCACTTTTCTTCGGACAAGCAGGAATGTTGAACCGAACGTTTAAGGATGTTTACCCCAATCAACTTAAAGAAGAATATCAATTTTTAACAAAGAAATATAATTTACAATCCATCGAAGCATCGACCTGGAAATTCTCTAAACTTCGACCATTAAATTTCCCTACCATCCGCATCGCACAGCTATCGGCAATTGTAAAACATCACCCTAAATTCTTTACAGAGTGTATAGAATTAAATGAGCCAACATCTATTTTAAATTATTTCGATGTGGAGATTAATGATTATTGGGATACACATTATACGTTTGATTCTGAAAGTGCCTCAAGGAAGAAATACATTGGAAAAGAATCCATCAATCAACTCATATTAAACACACTTTGTATTACTTGGGTATTGTATGCCAACGTGACGAATAGCCCCGAATATGCTCAGAAAGCTATGAATTTAATGGAAATGATGACTTTAGAAAACAATCGTTACGTAACTATGTTTAATGATGTATCGTATGAGTTTAATAATAGTGTACATAGCCAAGGCTTACGATATCTTTGGGAATACTATTGTAACGATAAAAAATGTTTAAATTGCAGTATTGGAATACAAGGGCTAAAACTAAAATAAAATGATTCAATCTATCATGTCGTTTTTTGAGCAGTACTCTTTTGGGGTATGTACTTATTTGGCACAGAAATTCAAGTTGTCGCTTTCTAAAGTGAGAATGTTTTTTATCTACACTTCTTTCCTTTCTGTAGGAATGCCAATCGTATTTTATTTTCTAGCATTTTTTGTGTTAGACATTAGAAAATTCGTGAAGCAGAAGAGGAGTAATGTGTTTGAAAATTAATCGTTCGACGAACACGTACCCATTACCCACTACTCATTACCCAATAGGTCCCAAATCAAATCCTGCTCAAACCCTCTACCATTAAGGTATTGCGCGATTTTGTGTTTCCGAATATATGGGTCGGTGTCTTTAACTTTTGATGCCTTTTTTTCGAGTTCCTTTTTTAGAATGTCAATATATTCGTCTCCATCAATTTCTTTCAATGCTTTTTTAATGCAGTAGTCGGATACCTTTTTGAGTTTTAAATGTTGCTTAATTTTTATTCGTCCCCAATGTTTAATTCGGCACTTACCACGAGCATAGGTGATAGCGAATCGTTCTTCATTTAAAAAATTATCGGTAATTAAGTCGGAGATTAATTCTTCTACTTCTTTTTGATGTAAACCCATATCATACAACTTATCGCGCACTTCTTGCTGACTTCGTTCCTGATAGGCACAATACTGCTCAATTTTTACTTTGGCAGATTTTTTATCATAAATCTTTTTGGGTTTCTTCGACTCTTCCATTAGGAATCAAAATTGGTTTTAGAACTGATGGCCTTCCAATCATCAATATCTTTCTGCACTTCAGCCATTGATTCCTTACGGAAGGTCGCGAAAGCATAATCGCCTTGGGCGATAACTTTCTTAGCTAATGCTCTACCTAAACCACCCGAAACACCGGTAATCAGCCAATTCTTTTTATTCATCATGATTCAAATTTACCTTATTTTACGAGTTCATTCAAGTTAAACAATATTTTTTCGATATTTGGTTATGCAACATCAATATACAGCAGCGCAATTAGAACACTTATGGGAATGTAAAGCGAGTATCATTAATCCTTCCTCGAGTATTCAATGGCTATTAATTGATAGTCGCAAAGTGATTAATGCCCAAGCATCCTTGTTCTTTGCTTTACAAGGCAAGCAAGATGCGCATCTATACATTGCTGAATTGTACAATCGTGGTGTACGAAATTTCGTAATTACTCAAACCGATTTTCCTATAGAGAAATTTGCTGAAGCTAATTTTTTCTTTGTAGCAGATGCGCTAAGAACTATGCAATTGCTAGTGTCTTACCATCGTGAGCATTTCGATTATACAATTATAGGTATTACAGGTAGTAATGGTAAAACAGTAGTAAAAGATTGGTTGTATCAATTAATATCTCCCGAAAAATCTATTGTTCGTAGTCCGAAAAGTTATAACTCACAAATTGGCGTACCCCTTTCGGTATGGCAAATGAACCATACTTACCAACTCGGTATTTTTGAAGCCGGTATCTCTACTTCGAATGAAATGGATGCTTTGGAAGAGATCATACATCCACAAATTGGAATCTTAACAAATATACTTTCGGCACATGATGATGGTTTTACAAGTAAAGAGGAGAAGCTAAAAGAAAAGTTAAAATTATTCAAGCACGCTTCTAAAGTAGTGTATGGGAAACAATATGTTCCCGATGGCTTAATCCCTGCAAACCGTTCATTTACTTGGGCATTGCAGTCGAAGGCCGATCTAGAAATTAGATCCATCCATAAATTAGAAATTGGTACCGTTATAAAAGCAATCTATGCCAGTTTTGAATTTGAAATACATACACCGTTTAACGACGATGCTTCAATAGAGAATAGTATTATTTGTGCAGCAAGTATGCTTTGCTTAGGCTATGATGTAGCGATTGTTCAAGAAAGAATAAAGCAATTACAGTCCATCCCGATGCGCTTGCAAATGAAACAAGGCATTCAGCAATCGAGTATTATTAATGATAGTTACAGTGCAGACATAGCCTCATTATTTATTGCTGTTGATTTCTTATTTCAACAAAAGCACGATCGTAAAACCATTATTATTTCCGACATGATTCATGCGGCGAATGAAAATGTTTACGAACTGATGTCGGATTATTTCCAAGCACATAAAATAGATCGTGTGATTGGTATTGGTAAAGAAATTTCTGCTCACGCCCATCTGTTTTCAATGGATACTCAGTTCTTTAATACCACTGAAGAATTCCTACAAGCCTTTAGTAGCTTCGATTTCAGCAGGGAAGGGATACTCATAAAGGGTGCACGTACTTTTGCTTTCGAAAAAATTGCACAACGTTTAGAAGAGAAAGTACACGATACTGTTTTAGAAGTAAACTTGAATGCCATTGTTCATAATCTGAATTTTTATCGCTCGCAATTACACATTGGTACTAAAGTAATGGTGATGGTAAAAGCTTTTGCCTATGGCAGTGGAAGTTTTGAAGTTGCCAATGTATTGCAATACAATAAAGTTGATTATTTAGCCGTAGCCTATGCCGACGAAGGGGTAGCCTTACGTTCAGCAGGGATAAGTGTTCCAATTATGGTGATGAGTCCGGAGAGTAATGCTTTTGCGAAAATGATTGCCAATAAGTTAGAACCTGAAATTTACAATGCGAGTATTCTAAATGCTTTTATCAATCACTTAAAATTGGAAGGGATAAAAAATTATCCTATCCATTTAAAGTTAGATACTGGCATGCATCGTTTAGGCTTTGAGATTAATGATATCGAAGAAATCACCACATTCATTAAAGATGAAACGATAAAAGTAGTATCGGTATTCTCGCACCTTGCAGCTTCTGAAGCTGAAGAGCACGATGAGTTCACCAGATCACAACTGGATAAGTTTGATCGTATGTATGCGAAACTTCGTAATAATTTACATTATGATGCCTTACGACATGTAGCCAATACCGCAGGTATATTACGTTTCCCAGAATCGCACTACGAAATGGTACGATTAGGAATTGGTTTATATGGTGTAGAAAATGTGGGGAATTACGAACACGAATTGCAACGTGTAGTTGAGTTAAAAACCACAGTGACGCAAATTCGTAAAGTAACAAAAGGCGAAAGTATTGGATACAGTAGGAAAGGTTTGCTGAATTACGATGCCGAAATTGCTACCATTAAAATTGGTTATGCCGATGGGTATAATAGAGCATTTGGAAATGGTGTGGCGGAAGTGATGATAAATGGTAAACGAGCAAAAGTTGTAGGAAGTGTGTGTATGGACATGTGTATGGTAGATGTAACAGGTTTGAATGTTCAGGAAGGTGATGAAGTGATTGTTTTTGGTGATAATCCAACAATTAAAGAGCTTGCCGATAAAATAAATACCATACCTTACGAAATATTAACAAGCATATCACAACGAGTACAGAGGGTATATTACTATGAATAAATTCATTAAAATTTTTGTCAATTATTTTTTCAAAGGGGTTTTAATTTTTGTGCCTTTGGCCTTTAGTGTATATGTTATTTACTCAGTAGTTTCTACTGTAGATAGTATTATCGACTTAGGTTTCCCAGGTTCAGGGTTTTTAGTGGCCATTGTAGGATTAGCATTTATTGGATTATTAGTTACTTCATTTATTACCGAACCTATTTATAATTATTTTGATAAGCTTCTAAACCGAATGCCGATTTTTAAATTGATGTACTCTTCGGTACGCGATTTATTAGAAGCCTTTGTTGGAGAAGATAAAAAGTTCAATGAACCCGTTTTAGTAGAAATTTCAGAAGGCATAAAGCAAGTTGGATTCCTTACCCAAAATAACTTAAGCAGTATCGGATTAGATGAAGATGTAGCGGTGTATTTCCCATTCTCTTATAGCATTGCCGGAAAGGTGCTCATCGTTAACAAATCGAAAGTTTCTCCCTTACGTATGAAAGCCGCAGATGCCATGAAGTTTGTGGTGTCGGGTGGAGTCTCCGAAATTTAGTATCGAGTATCGGGTAAATGTGCAGACTTGTGCTGAGCGGAGCCGAAGCATGCGAAAATGCGAAAATGCGAAGATGTGCAAATGTGCAGATTTTAATAGATAACTATCGTGATTCACTTTTTCTCATCTATGCATTTGCACCTCATCTTACGCCGAGGCAGGCAATTTCGCTCCCGATAGCTATCGGGATGAGACAAAGCACGCTGGACAATAAATATTAGATTAGCCCAATAATCCAAATCTCAAATCTTAATTCTAATTTGTGTCCTTAAAGACACAAATTTTTGATTAATCTGTAATTAAAAACACCTAATCGCTATTGAAAGCAAAAAATCGAAATGTTTTATTGAGATTTTTTGCTTTCAAATTTGTTCTTTACGATATTAGCTACAACGCACCAATAACATTAATTAAAATACTATCGGTTGTGATTTGCTTTCAAATTTGTTCTTTACGATATTAGCTACAACTAGTTTTTTTTTTTTTATAAAACATTCCCTGTTGTGATTTGCTTTCAAATTTGTTCTTTACGATATTAGCTACAACC
>CAJBVG010000299.1 GCA_903958995.1 uncultured bacterium
ACTTCTAAAGAAGCATAGTTTTGACTGAACACCGAATCAAGTGTCCGAACTATTGTTTTCTCCGAATTGTATGCAGGAATGATAACCGATACTAACATTATTTTACTGCTTTCAATTCCCATGTAGCAGGGAAATTTAACGGACCAATAATTTGATGACTATAAGGATTTATAATACCTGAGTTTGAAATAAAATCAAATGTAAGGGCATCAAATTTAATATCTAGATCTTGATAACCATCACCTAAGTACACACTAATATTGTACGAACCAGAGTGTAATGGAATGTTCTCTACAAAGAAAGTAGCAATTCCATGTTTAGTATGAACATCTAATGAATCGTTATGATGCATTTTAAAGTTGGTGCCATAAATTGTAGCTCCATACATAGTAGAAAAAGTTAAACCTACATTCGGATTAATATCTAACGGCCAATTGTATTCAACAGTAACTTTTAAATTCCCATTGATAAGTTCCATAGGATCTAATTCTATGTTTAATATTTTTGGTTTTGTTACATCTACAATTCCGATTTTATTATCAATGGTTTTGTTGTCGCGCAAATACGAATCTATTACTAAACGAGTATCATCATACATCATCATCTCGCCGCGTTTCAAGTAGATAGATTTGTTACATAAGTTGGCAACAACATCCATATTATGACTAACAAACAAAACAGTACGCCCATCCTTCTTGCTCACGTCATCCATTTTCCCTAGGCATTTTTTCTGAAACTGTGCATCACCTACAGCAAGTACTTCGTCAATAATTAATATTTCTGGTTCTAAGTGGGCAGCCACTGCAAAGGCTAATCTCACATACATCCCAGATGAATATCTTTTTACTGGAGTATCCAAAAATTTCTCAATCTCCGCAAAATCAACAATCTCATCGAATTTAGATTTTATCTCTGCTCTAGTCATTCCTAGAATTGCACCATTCAAGTAAATATTTTCTCTGCCGGTTAGTTCTGGATGAAAACCAGTTCCTACTTCCAATAAGCTAGCTACTCTCCCTTTAATTGTAATCTTACCTGAACTCGGTTCTGATATACGACTTAATAATTTCAATAAGGTAGATTTCCCTGCACCATTTCTACCTATAATTCCAACTCTATCACCTTTTGTAATATTAAAAGTCAAGTCTCTTAATGCCCAAAAATCTTCGCTTTCTCCCGTTTCGGCTTTCGACTTAAAAATATTTTTAATTCTATTCGCAAGTACATCTCTTAACGCTGTGTACTTCTGATTCCCTTCGTGAGAGAGATGAAACAACTTAGAAATATTTTCTGCAATAATAATTGGATCTTCCATATTATATAAATAAAAGATTTCCATCGAGGGCTTCTCTAATGGAAGTTAATTGTTTTAATTCGTATCTATTGATTTGATAAATTCTATAATCAAACTTATCTATAAATTGTTGCCATTCGTCAGCACTTTTACCTGAGTATAACAAATAATTCAAATCCCATTCAATTAAAATTCTTGGGTGATCTCTGCCTATGGTTTCTTTTAATCCAGAAATAACATTCCATTCAAAACCTTCAACATCAATTTTCATGAAATCTAATTTCTCGATGTTATTTTCTTTTATCCAATCATCACCATTACGTACTTGAACTAAAATCCCTTCTTCATTCTGATTGCGAAGTGAAATTGCTCCCATATTTTCCTCTTGTTCATTAAACAATACTCTTACCTCTTCATTGTTCAGCCCTAATGCAATAGGAGCTACTGATACATTCTGAACTGAATTAAGTAATAAGTTTTTTTCTAAACGTTTTTGATTGAAAGGTATGGGTTCAAAAGAATATACTTTACCTTCTAAAGTAACACATTTAGAAAGTCGGATCGAATTAATGCCAATATTTGCGCCTATGTCTAATACCGTGCCTTTTATCGGAACAAAAGCTTTAAACACACTATTTACTTCTGGCTCATAATCTCCTAGCATCCAAACTCTTCTTTCAATATATTCTTTAGAGGTGTAATGGATAGCTATATCTTCAGTATTAAACCAAGTTATTCCAGAATAATCTCCTTTTTTGATATATCTTCTATACAACCAAGTAGAAATTCGTTCATCGAACAAACCACGATATGATCGCGTAAATTTCAAGAGCTTATTTAAATCCATTTTTATATAGAGTCTGCGAATCCTTTTTCCATTCTTCTGAAATATTGGACTCCAATAATTGTAATTAATATTGTTGCAAAAATCGCTGCAAAAAGCGAATAGCTATTTATTGCGGTATCTGTGTTTAATATGCACCACCTGAAACCATCTATTACACCAACCATTGGGTTTAATGAATATGCCCATTGATATCTCTCAGGAACAATAGAACTACTGAATCCAACTGGAGAAATATACAAACCGA
>CAJBVG010000300.1 GCA_903958995.1 uncultured bacterium
AGTTATCACCCGTTTGCAATTAAACAATGTAAAACTTACACCTGTACTTAAAGATACGGTGTTAACCTTGCAAGTGTATTTTATTGATGACTATAAAACTGTATCCAAGCCTTATGAAGGACATTACTTACACAGTAATGTAAAGCTACATGCTGAAACTCAAAACATCAAAATTTCTGCAGGAGATTTCCTTGTGTACACTGATCAACAAAATGTACGCTTTGCAATAGAAACATTAGAACCACATGCAATCGACTCGTATTTTAATTGGAATTTCTTCGATGCTACTCTTGCTCAAAAAGAATATTTCTCTGATTATGTTTTTGAAGATACCGCAGCTGAATTACTAAAAAAGGACCCTACATTAAAAGCAAAATTGGACAAGAAAAAATTAGAAGAGACAGCTTTTGCTAAAAGTGCAGAAGCGCAATTAGACTTTGTTTACAGAAATTCTTCGTACTTTGAAAATTCATATTTGCGTTACCCAATTTACCGTTTAGAAAAATGATAGAAGATTTAATTCGTTATACTCCCATTTCATCACTCATCTTTGTGTTTACCATTGCCGTATCACTTTACGGTATTTATGGCGATCAACATGGAAATCGTGGATTAATGCTTCACCCTTATAGCATACATCGTGGTAAAAAATACTTTACCATTTTAACCAGTGGCTTTATTCATGCCGACATGAATCACTTGTTATTTAATATGCTGAGTTATTATTTTTTCGCCTTCACCTTAGAAAAAATTGTAGGGCATTGGCAGTTCGCCTTAATCTATTTGTTAGGATTAATCCTGAGTGATATTAGTAGCATCATCAAAAATAAAAACAACAGTGGTTATTATAGTTTAGGTGCTTCGGGCGCCATATCAGCAGTATTGTTTAGCTACATATTATTTGACCCGCTGAGTAGAATTTATTTGTTCTTTATTCCGATTGGAATACCGGCTTACTTGTTTGCCTTATTATATTTAGGATATTGTATGTATGCCTCAAAAAATCAACGCGACCATATTAATCACGAAGCACATTTCTGGGGAGCCATTACAGGACTAGTGGTTACAGCAATGTTGTTCCCGCATGTATTAGGTTATTTTATTAAAAGTGTTTTAGGCTAGAAGAATTAACACTTCATTCTTATCTACTTTATCTCCTGGTTTAATTTTAATCGATTTTACAACACCATCTGTTGGAGATTTTAAAATGTTCTCCATTTTCATCGCTTCTAATACTAATAGATTATCGCCTTTTTTAAATTCTTGCCCTTCGGTAACCAAAACTTTTAAAACCAATCCTGGCATCGGTGCTTTGATGTCGTTTATTTTTTTCGCATTCAGATTATCCAAGCCTAAGCTTTGTAATAAATCATCGAACTGATCTTTTATCTCACAATCGTAAATACGATTATTCACTTTTAAACTTGCCGTTTTATTTTCGTGATTAATACTAACCAGCTCTACATTATAAGATTTTTGGTTAAGTAAAATATGGTATTGATTATTGCCTAATGACGCGAATGAAATGTCCTTTAGTTCATTGTTTAAGGTGATTCCTTTTGAATCTAATTCGACATCGTAAATGGTTCCTTGGTTGACTTTAATGTGATACATAATCAAAAATACAATTAATTTGTAAGTATATAATGAATGATATTAGCACCCATTTTAAGGGCTTTTTCATGCGTTTCTGGATTATCTGTAGGGTATGTGCCCATATCCTCCCATCCATTGCCCAAATCTGTTTCGTAATCGTACAAGCAGACTAATTTACCCTTATAGATAATGCCGAAAGCTTGTGGGCGTTTGCCATCATGCTCATGTATTTTAGGCAAACCGTTCGGGAATGAATAAGGTTTTTGAAATATTGGGTGATTAAACGGGAGTTCAACAAAATCGAGTTCTGGAAAAACTTTCTTCATAGCAATACGAACATAATTATCCATTCCATAATTATCGCAAAGATGTAAGAAACCTCCTGAGGTTAAATACTTGCGCATGTTCTCAGCTTCGTCATCCGAAAAAATAATATTCCCATGCCCAGTAGCAAAAACATAAGGGTAATTGAAAATCTCAGATGATCCTGATTCAACTATAGATTCCTCTTCGAAGAAATTAGTGTTTAACTCTTCATTGCAATATGAAATTAAATTGGAAAGTGCAGTTCTGCTCGAATACCAATCGCCTCCACCTCCGTACTTTAAACGAGCCATACGATATGATGGATTGCTAAATGATGCCAAAAAGAAAATGGAAAATAGTAAAAAGAAAATAGTAGACTGTCTTTTCATATTATTCATTTATAAAAGCTATTAAAGCAGTGGCCTTAATAGCTGCTGTTTCAGTTCTTAACCTTGCCTCTCCCAAACTCAATGGTATAAAGCCTTTTTGCTTGGCTAAATTAATTTCATCTTCAGTAAAATCGCCTTCGGGACCAATTAAAATTAAATATTTTTTATTGCTTTCGTTTCTAAAATCGTCAATCGATTTTTTATCGTCTTCTAAACAATGTGCAATTAATTTAATAGCACCATCATGTTCTAACTCTAAAAATTTATTAAATGCAATGGCTTCGTTTAATTTCGGATGAAACGCTTTTTTACTTTGTTTCATTGCACTCTCAATAATTTTATTCGATCGCTCAACTTTCAAATCTCTTTTTTCGGAACGCTGTGTAATTATAGGCGTAATTTCATCGATACCAATTTCAGTCGCCTTTTCCAAAAACCATTCGAAACGATCTAAACTTTTTAGTGGAGATATTGCTATGTGTAATTGGTAGTTTCTCTGTGCGTAATTTAGTTTTACATCGAGCACCTGAACCATGCAACGTTTTGGGTGTGCTTCAATGATATGGGTTTCATAAAATCCACCTTTGCCATCTACTAGAAAAATATGATCGCCTTCTACTAATCGAAGTACACGAATACAATGCTTGCTTTCTTCTTCGGAAAGAGTATAGGTACTTGTATTTATATTTGGTGTATAGAAAAGATGCATGATATAAAGATATGAATGCTATTGAGCATTATCAATATCTTCGGGAAGTATTCGAATCATTTTTACTGCATCCACATTGTTTTTCTTCTTATCGGTAACGATAAACTTATATCCTCCGAAAACAATTTCTTCGCCAATCTCTGGAATCTTATCAAAAATCACATTCATTAAACCTGCAACAGAATCGTAATCATCATCTTCAGGCAATGCATGTGGTAAATGCTCATTAAC